>NZ_JAYGGZ010000029.1:0-82420 GCF_034931465.1 Anabaena sp. UHCC 0399
TTTTTAAATAAAACCTCCTAGCTCACATCATTGCTAGGAGGTTTTATTTTATCTTAAATTTAGAATAGTCATATTTGCAATAGTCCCTCTGGATTTACTGATAGAAGCGATCGCCTCTGCAAACCTTCGCGGTGTAAAATCTCATTGGCTGCTATTAATCCGCTACTAACGGCGCGTTCCATTAAACCGCAGGGGAAGGGCATTTTTACCCAATCACCAGCAAACAATAAATTGGTAATATCTGTACTAGTTTCTGGCCTGTCTGCATAACTATGAGGTGGATAACCAGAAAAATTACGTTGATTTACCAATTCTCGATGCAGTACCTTAGCTTGCTTTAACTCAGGAACTATCTCATAGAGTTCTTCTTCAAAGCTGGTGAACAAAGCTTCTTGGCTGGGGTATTCTTTTTCTTTATAACAGTAAGCGTGTAACTCAACCACACTACCACCAGTGCGTTGCGACCAATCAATGAATTGTTGTTGGATGCGATGATATAGAGTGATACTATCGGTTAACTGGTAGCCAGATAGAGACGTAAAATTACTCTGTTTCCATTCAAAGTCGCGGTCAAACCAGAAACGACATACCGCAAAAGGATCAGCGATACTCAGGTTTTCTACTTGCGATCGCACAGTTTGATCAAGATCGCCACTAATCTGCTTAAATAGTTGTTTAACTCCCGGCACATCAGTAGCAAAGACATAATAATCTGCGGTGATTGTCTGTGGAGCAGGTGAGTGAGAATTTATTGCTACTAATTGCAATTCATCATGTTTTTTATTCACAACTTGCAACTTCTGTAAATTGCGTTGAGCGGGGCCTTTCAAAACTTTACCATCAGCAGCAAATACTGCACCATGACAAGGACAATGAAACTTTCCATCTGCGGCTTTTTCGACAGTACAACCTTGATGAGTACAAGTTAAAGAAATTGCTTCTTGACTACCAGAGGTTAAAGCAAAAACTTCATCTGCTGCACCAAAGTATTCTGTGTTTTTATCAGATATAACTGAGTTAGGCTGCACCCAAAAGGGTACATGACGCTGATTGCTACCTAAATAATATTTTAAGCTGTGAATTTTACCATTTTCAGCGACGATTTCACTCACTGTTACATCAGTAAAAATTGTCCCTTTCTGCTTTTGTATTGATTTGATCATGGGTTGAATTAAACTTGTCCCCATATCATCTTTAGTACCACTAAAAGCCAAGCCTTCGGGGTTGCCAAAAAAATAAAAATGGAAGAACTGCATGAGTTCTCCCACACTCATCATATCGGGTGCATTTAAACTAGATTTGGCAAAGGGGAGAAAATACAAATCATATAAACCTTGAGGAAATTCGGTTGCTACCCAATCAGCAACCGAAATATTGTCAAAGCGTTGATAGTTTTTCTCTCGCTGAAATCCTGTAATGGCTTGGAATACTTGTAGATGTTTGATTTTAGTTAAATTAATTCCCCATTGCAAGCGATTGGGAGAAGCGATCGCTAAATCGATAATATTCCAAGGAAAGGCTGAACTACTAGGGCGAAATACTTCCGGCTTGTATTGATCACCACGATAAAGAACGGCATAGAAATTTAAAGATTGAAAATTATCATTTATGCCTAGTTCTGTAACTATGCTGTTTAAATTATAATATTGCGGAAAAAAGCCATGAAAGCCATGTTCCATCATAAAGGTTTCACCAGCCGCTTCTATTTGCCAACTAGCAATTTTGCCTCCAAGTTGGGGAGATTTTTCTAATAGAGTGACAGTAAATCCCCTGTGACTTAATTCATAAGCACAAGCTAAACCTGCCAAACCTCCACCAATCACTACTACACTTTTCGATTGGTTCAATGTCCTTGGTAAATTGAGAGTATCCTGTTGAAATACTGCTGGTTTAGGCTTGGTAAACCGGGAGTAACCCGTAACCCCTGCAATTGCACCTATACCAAACACCTTTAATAAAGTGCGACGGGAGATAGTTGAAGATTCCGGCGAATTAAATGGTAGACTCATCGGTTAAAAACTTAACTTTTCACTTCGGAATTACTGGGATGAAATGCTAGCTGTCAATCAGCAGATTTCTAGAGGATTTGTAACAAATCCTCTGAGATCGCAAATGGATTTATTTTTGCAGAATCGAGGAAATTGTCAACTCATACTAGTAATTCAAAATACAAAAAATAAAATGCAAACTTTGGTATTCTAATGAATAAATTGAGTATCTGCAAACCTTGCTTTTTTCAATGAATTTTGCTGAGTAGCAAATAATTGCTCAAAACGGCATTAATTTGCGTTGGCGTAACCGCCCACCGGAGGTGATCGCTATCTGAGTAATTAACCCAATTTGTACTGGGTAATTGCTTACACTGGAGATATAAGGCAAAATTAGTCACAGTAACTTGTTGCCAATATGCGTATTTCAACAGTTGTAGTTTTTATCGTGGGGATATTGCTGGGATGGGAACAGCTAGTCCTAGCGAACTCACCAGCAGATATTCCAAATGGGACTAGTGCTGTAGAAATCAACGGGTATGCTAAATATGGAGGCTATGTAGAAGTACCCACAACGATTGAGTTTTCCCAGAGAATTGTTCGAGATATTCAAATTCGCTTTATTGATGAACGGGATAGGTCGGTTGATGACCAAGGAAAACCGATTCGAGGACGTACACAAAGAGACTTTCTTCTGGGTATTTTAAAACTCAAACCAGGTGAAGTATTCCGGGAAGATGCACTAGAAGCAGACTTACAAAGATTGCGGACATTAGAATCTGTGGATTTTGTTAGGGCTTTTCCCCAAGAAAACAGCCTTGGTGTCAGCATCGTCTACGATATCAAAGAACGACGCTTTCCCACTTGGAATTTTGGTGCGGGGAGTAACAGTGATATCGGGCTTTACGGTCAAGTACGCTATCTAGATGCGAATATTAGTGGTGTCAATGACCAATTAAACACTACAGTTCAAGTTAGCGGCAAAGATGTTCAATATTCTAGCCAGTTTATTAGTCCTTACCGTGCAGCAGAACCAGAACGCTTTGGTTATAGTCTCAAAGTTTTTCGCGATCGCAAATTATCTCCAGTCTTCGATGATGATATCAGACTAGCCAACGGTGATCGAATCCGGGAAGGTAGATTTGGCGGTTCTTTGACCTTGTTGCGTTCCTCTGAGGATTGGGATACAGCTTTAGGTTTTAACTACACCAGAATTAGTCTGCGTAACCAAGATTATGATGTCGCCCCAGAAGATGAATTAGGAAATCAGCTTTCTGTCAGTGGTAAGGGGATTGATGACTTATTTACTGTATCTTTTAGTGTAAATCGAGATCAACGCGATCGCCGCAACAATCCGAGACAAGGATCAATCCTCACCCTCAGCACCGCCCAAGCAATTCCCATAGGATTAGGTAATATTTCTAGCAACCGACTACAAGGAAACTACATTCAGTATCTACCAGTAAATTGGCTAGGTAATGATAAGTTTTCTGACACTCCCGAAATGATAGCTGTAAATTTCCAACTGGGTACAATCCTTGGCGATTTTCCTCCAGCCGATGCGTTTAACCTTGGTGGTGCAAATTCTGTACGAGGTTATGGTTACGGAGAACTTGCCAGTGGTCGTAGTTATGGTTTAGCGTCTTTAGAATATCGTTTCCCGATTATTGAGTACATTGGTGGAGTTGTATTTACAGACTTCGCCTCAGATTTTGGTTCTGGTAAAACCGTCATCGGAGAACCTGGAGTAGTGCGAGATAAACCCGGAAGCGGTTTTGGCTACGGCTTAGGAATGCGCCTCAGTTCACCCTTTGGCATATTGCGTGGTGACTTAGGGGTAAGTGACCAAGGAGAAGTAAGATTAGAATTCACCACAGGTCAGAAATTTTAACATTTGAATTAATTACGAATTAGTATGAGGTATTGGCGTGAAGCCATAGCTTTAATACGACGCATTTTCACTCTTTCTCTTATTACTGCACCGATACTAACCTCTGTGCCTCCGTGTCTCTGTGGTTTAAATTAATTTATACTTACCACAAAGACACAGAAGTCAAGCAATTTTAGCTTTCCAAAGTTTCCTGAGAAAACTTCTTGTGCAGGCTAGTAGTTTGTTTCCCATTAGCAGCCGATACAGTGATGAGGTAATCAATTAAATCTTCTGAGAAGGGAACACGTAAATGGAATGTACCATCTGATTTGAGTGTGATAGGTTTACCCGCAATATTGACTGTTGCACCCGGTTCTGTTGCTCCGTGGATAATTAACTCAGCATCAGCTACAAACCAAAAGTCTCCGTAGGGACGACTAAAGACATGAACATTAGCTGAACGAGTTATATTTACCCAACGTTCCCCATCGGTAAAGTAGCCAATTTCTACCATGTAATCACGATCGCTATGGGGAATTGCTATGTAGCGATCGCGAATAATTTCTTCACATTCATATTGCTGTATTAATGGGGGAGTTTGATAACTCAGGTCGATATTAGTGACATCATACAGCCGTAGTGCCAATTGAGAAATACCCGCATCCCGCAACATTTGTTGACGCATCTCAGAAATTTGCCAGGAAACATAAGCCCATTTAGGAGTGCGAGAGATGAAGAAAATTTGACTTTCTTCATCTTCTATGGAGTCATCTACAACTAGATTTTCTATGTAAGGACGACTGAAGACACGCACAACATCGGAACGAGCTATTTTCACCCAGCGATCACCTGCTGTTATATAACCAATTTCTACCATGTAGTTGCGATCGCTCTCTGGAATCGATGCATAGCTATCAGTGATAGCTGCTTCATATTCGTACTGCTGTACCAAAGAGGGGTCTTGATAACTCAAGTCAATTTCTGTCACATCATAAAGTCGCAATGCTAATTGTGAGATGCCATTATCTCGCATTTGCTGGCGATCGCCGTGAGAAACATACCAAGAAACATAAGCCCATTCAGGACTACGGGGTTTGAGAAAAATACTGCTCTCTTCGTCGTTATTTGCGACGTTGGCAGGTACTACATCCACTGTTGGTAAACTTTCTCCTGTGGTATCTGTTGTTTCTGGGTCGGGAGTATCCTGAATCCCATAAATACCCACCGCCGCCGCCCCAATGCCTAAACCTAGTGCTGCTGCACTACCAGCTAAATTTTCTAAATTAGTTGGAGGAGTATATTCTGTTTCTTCAAGTGTCTCATAATCGGGTGGTTCAGCCTCATCTGCCACCAAATTCAACGCATCTTCTGGAATCTCGGCCAACTGGGGTGGAACAGTCGGTAAATCTTCCCCATCCTCATCAGATAATTGAGGTGCAATTAACTCAGTGGTAGCATCTGTCTCATCAAATAGGGAGGTAATATCAACATCGGTTGCGTCGTCTAGCTGGGTTTCGCTAGACCATTCTATCTGCTCATCTGCCGTGTCTAAATCGCCAGGTATCACAACTGGCACATCAGCAAATGTGTCTGTGACTGCTAATTCAGTAGTAGCTTCCGACTGCTCAAAGATAGATTCTATATTGGTTGCATCTGGCTGGGGCAATTCCGTGTTGAAATCACCAGCTAATCCTTCATCTACAATGTCTAAATTGCCTTGAGTCACATCTACATCTATATCAACAGGTGCATCCGTAATTGCTGGTGTTGATAATTCTCCTGCACCCGTAGTTTCTGGCTCTTCAGTCATAGCCCAGATGCTGGTTTCTATTTCCGGGCTAGCAGTAACTTCCGCCTCAATATTTGACTCACTCGATAAAGTCTCTGGAGTCTCATTTGTCACATCTTGAGTATTGCCAGTTTCTACGATTTGCGGATAGGAAGTGTTCACGATAGCAGCTGGTGCTTCCATATCCCAAGGAGATTGCTCTAACTCAGGCGGTAGGGGTAGGGGCGATTGAGTTACGTTGTCTTTAATATCTGAACTTTTGTCTGCATGGGCTAGAGTCCCCGACGCTGAGTCATTCAGAGTAGATTCTTCCCCAGATGCTGACGGTCGCCGCATAAACCACATTAGCGATCCACCAATAGCACCTATGGGTAACAGCAACCACCACAGCAAGTTTCGTCCATCGGTCTGGGGATTTTCAGGAGGTGCTATCACTGATGGCTGAGTGATGTTATTTACTGTAGAAGTGCTGTTACTATCCAAAAAAGGAGAAGCTGTGGCAGCTGGTGTAGTTATCGTCAAGGGCGCAGAGGTAACTTCCTCTGTGGGGGAATTAGTGGCTGCTGCGGCTTCTGTAGTAGCGGTTGGTGTTGTTTCCGGAGTGCTAGTAGGATTAGTAGCTGTGAGAAATACTGATGATTCACCTTTAGCGATCGCTTCTGCCTCAGCTATTCTCGCTGCTTCTATAGCCTGCTGTCCTTGGGGTGCTAAAGCAAATCCCAAAAAAGCTGCTACGCCAGGACTCGGATTTTTTTTGTAAACGTAAACAAAAGGCTGAGAAAAAGGATACTTCGGATCATCTGGTAAAGTGTCATGTAACTTCAGAACACGTACACCAGGGATTTTTGATACTTGATTAGCTCTGGCATAGCTAATCCCATCCTTACCCAATTGTTTAACAATTTCTGCGGTGTCATCCTGTGCTATTTGGGTAGCAGTCGCGCCTGTAGCAAACTTAGTACCTCGAAACACGGGATAGTTACTCAGTGCTTCCCGTGTGCCGCTATTATCTGGGCGATCAATTACCCGAATCTTACCGTTTGCGTTTCCCAATCGTGACCATCTCGTAATTCTTCCCTGGAAAATTCTGGCAAATTCCCGATCAGTCAAGCTGCCCTTAAAGGGATTGTCTGCTCCTACTATGATCGCAATTTTTTCTCGGTGCAATCGAGCTTGTTCCAAACCTTGAGCCTTTTCTTGTGGAGTCAGGCCTCGACCAATTGCCGCTATGTCGATTTGTCCATCTAACAGAGCTTTAATCGCCGCTTCCGTTCCATTGGCGGCAACTGCCACTTTTGTACCAGAGAAATTTTGCTCAAAACTCTGTTGCAAGTTTTGATTAAAGGCAGCAAAGCCACCAGAACCATCAATCTTCACCGTAGTCCCATCTACCACAGTTTGTGGCAATGGGAAAGAGGGTGTTTCAGTTCCAGATTGTGCCAGCACTGAGGCGGACACTAAAAGGTTTGTTGCTACGGGAGAGGTAGTTAAGGCTAGCAATAATGCCAGACGGACTATCCCACTATCTTGTTTTTCTTGTTGCCACATATGCTGCTTATCAAGGTACAGGAAACAGAAAGCCGACGAGTCTAAAATTCATATTTTCATGCAGGAGGAGACGCGCTCATTATACATCTGGTGTCAATTTTCTTTTAAGTCTCCCAAAATTTCTTTTAGTATAATTGAATACTTATGTTTTATGGGTATTAAGTAGTCTAATATAAAACTTTTGCTTATTATAGACAGTTAAATTAATTATCATAATCTAGAATAAGCGAGGAAAATCATCACAATTTTTATCATCTCTACTGTTCTGTTAAACCTACTTTGACGGTTGGAGAGACGCGATCAATCGCCGTGTCTACAGAATATCTATCTATTCATCAATTATTTCTTGACAGACTACTACTTCTTGCGCTTCTGAGCTTTCCACGTTCCACCAAAAACGTAAAATGGGTTATTCTCACTCGCATCAGTCCAACATTCAGGACAGACAAAAACCCACTCTCCGCCTGCTTCAATTTTGACCCTATACAAAATCGGTGCAGGTTGACTGCACCGATTGCATAGTTTAACTCTATTTCCAACAGACATTTCCCTCACGCCAATGCTGAAGCTTGGGGTTTGGCGAAAATCATCCGTCCGGCTGTGGTTTGCAGTGCGCTGGTGACTACTACCCGCAGTTCACCACCTACATAGCCTCTACCTTCTTCGACGACAACCATTGTGCCATCGTCTAAATAACCAATACCTTGGCTGGGTTCTTTACCCTCTTTGAGAATTTTGAGGTCGAGATTATCTCCAGGTAAATAGGTAGGACGGACAGCGTTTACTAAGTCGTTCACATTTAACACTGGCACTTTCTGCACGCTGGCAACTTTAGATAAGTTGTAGTCATTGGTGAGGAGTGTGCCGTTAATTTCTTGGGCAAAGCGCACTAATTTGGCATCTACCGTAGGAATATCGTCATAATCAGATGGGTTGATAATAATTCGATCTGGATATGATTCCTTAACGCGGTTCAATATTTCTAGTCCACGCCTTCCCCGCACCCGTTTTTGGTCTTTACTCGCATCAGCGACTTGCTGCAATTCTTGTAAGACAAACTGTGGAACGATGATTTGGCCTTCTAGAAATCCGGTTTCTAGTAGTGTTTCAATCCGACCATCAATAATACAACTGGTGTCTAAAACTTTGGTGCTAGCGGGTTTGAGTGTCCCTTCCGCTACCATTGTTTCAACAGTATTAGGATTAATAAATCGCAATAAACCCCGTCCGTGGGTGTCGGCTAAATTCATGCCGGTAACGGATAGGATAATACTACCAACCACTGCTACTAGTGGTTTAATAAAACTAAAGTCTGCTGGAATGGGCAGTAAAAATAGCGGTGCTAGCATTAAGTTTGCTAACAATAACCCAATGACTAAGCCAATAGCACGGGTTAAAATTACTTCCAGAGGCATTTCTCGGACTTGGGTTTCTAAGCGGCGGTAACTTGTTTGAAAACTCAGCCCGATCGCACCGCCAATGATGGCGGCAAAAACTGCAACAGTTAGGCGTAGAGCGTCCAGATTCGTAACGCGATCTAATGACCCAGTGGGTAGTAAATCGGTGCTGTAGAACCCGATGCCTGCTGCTGCCAGGATAAATGAGAGAATGATAATGGCATCAAGCATGGTTATGATGTATTCCTGCGACTGTTTTACCTAATCGAATCCAATATTGTAAATTTACTCCTTGAGAGAAACTAATCAATATTTACTTAGACTAGGGTTTGATGCAGGGAATGTCTGCAAATATTATAACTAAAGTGCTTTCTCTTAATATTTTTCATAGTTTTGTTAAAAACCGATAGAAAGTTGTAAAGAAACTACGCATTCTCATTATTTCTAATTTTCTGTTAATTAAGTGAATTTTTTCATTAATATGCCAAAAGTTAATAACTCTAGCATTGTCAGTTCTGCCTATGTACACATTCCGTTTTGCCGACGGCGGTGCTTTTATTGTGATTTCCCGGTGTTTGTAGTGGGCGATCGCTCGCGGGGGGAAACGTCTGGTACTATCTCTCAATACGTTGAGATGCTCTGTCAAGAAATTTCTACTTCCCCAGCCTTTGGTCAACCTTTAAAAACAATTTTCTTCGGCGGTGGGACTCCCTCACTGCTATCCACGCCTCAGTTACAAAAAATTATAGAGGTGCTAGAGAAGCGGTTTGGTCTGGCTGCTGACATGGAAATTTCTATGGAAGTAGACCCAGGAACATTTGATTTAGAGCATATCACAGGCTATTGTAGCGCAGGCGTGAATCGTGTAAGTTTGGGTGTACAAGCGTTGCAAGCAGAATTGTTAAAATTGGCAGGGCGATCGCACTCGGTAGCAGATATTTTTGCGGCTGTAGAATTAATTCACCAAACCCAAATTACCGAATTTAGCATAGACTTGATTTCTGGGTTGCCGCATCAGTCTTTGGATCAATGGCAGGATTCTCTCACCAAAGCAGTAGCCATTAACCCTACTCATATATCTATATATGATCTCACCATTGAACCAGGAACTGCTTTTGGTCGTTACTATCAACCTGGAGACAAACCTTTACCCACAGATGAAACCACAGTCACAATGTACCGCATGGCGCAACAAGTCTTAACATCTGCGGGTTATGAACATTACGAAATTTCCAACTACGCCCAAATCGGGCATCAATGTCAACATAATCGTGTCTATTGGGAAAATCGACCCTATTACGGCTTTGGGATGGGAGCGGCGAGTTATCTAGAAGGTAAACGCTTCACTCGTCCCCGTACAACTAAAGAGTATTATCACTGGGTAAAAACTGGCTGTGTGATTGATTGTGAAGTCACACCCCCAGAAGAAATATTATTAGAAACTTTAATGCTGGGATTGCGTTTAGCTGAGGGTGTGAGTTTACCCGCACTCACTCAGAAATTTGGTCAACAGCAAATAGAAGCAATTCATCAATGTTTACAACCTTATTTTGCCAAAGGCTGGGTAGAAGTTGTAGACGATAGATTACGTTTACTCGACCCAGAGGGGTTTTTGTTTTCTAATGTAGTGTTAGCAGATTTATTTAATCAGTTGGGATAATCATACTCAATTGTGTATAGTATCTAATTTGTCAATAAGCAATAATACTTAAAACAGTGTTTAATACTATTGAAGCTGTAAAAATCATCAAATTTTTAAATTCTCAGGTGTAGGGGCAATACGTTTCGGGTAAGATAATTTGCCAAAATAATAACGCCTGTAGAGACGCTGCATTGCAAAGTCTCTACCCAACCCAGCCATAACGTTAACCGAACCGTATTGAGTGTAGGAGTGCAAGATATACCTTTGGTCTAGGTGCAATGTTTTACGAACAATGTTATGTTTAGGAATGTAAAGTTACTCTTAAGCTATTCGGGCAGTTATAAAATCTGCTCAATGGATCTGAAAACCATGTCCCAAAGTATTTACAGCCTGTAATTTCTTTGGATTCAGTATGGTATTCTTGGCTTAAAAATGAGGGTTAATTCATAAAGTTTTATTGCATATCTTTGCTGAAACTTTAACCATACCTTAAAGTTCATAACTCCTTGTCTGTATCAACCAAAATAAAGACGCGAAATATTCTAGTGTTTTATCTTGGTGTAGATAAGTCTATAACTGTAATCAAATGTAGCAAGAGTATCCTCTTTTTTTAATTTAATTGGGGTCAATTTATGCTGCAAATTTGCAGGAAAATATTCTCTGAATTAGATTCAAAATCTATCATTTAGCAAATCCTAATTTTGTTTGAGGTGCTGGATAAAAAGTATGAAAAAGCTTGGTTATAAGTTCCTGAAAGTTCAGAATTTTTAATATATCCTATAGAAAATATCCGAAAAATCGATCCAATATTTTACAAACAATGTTATGTTTAGTAATGTAAAGAAAACTTAAGTGATTCGGGCAGTTTAAAGATACTGTCACAAGACTCTTTACAAAAGGTCTAGAGCTAAAAGTCTGTTTATTTTGACTACAGCCTAGTAACCAAAAATTAAAAGGAAGAGAAAATTAACGCAAGTTTTCTTATCCAAATTACAGGAGCGACTAAGTTTAACCAAGACTTAACATAATGATTACTATTCCTTTAAGAGCAAACTCCATATGAGTTTGGGAATATTTATTGGCATGATTTAAGTCTTGGATATCATCAGCAACTGTTACGCAACGCCTTGTTTTATGAACTTAAGGTGTTGTGTATAATGCGAATTTCCAGCAAGCTCTGCTTAACTAGAAGCCAATAATTTTTAGTTAGGACGAGTGTATTAACCCAGTAAAACAGGCTATTTTTGTATCCAAAGGACTAAAAAATGAGCATCGTCCAAGCAAAGTTTGAAGCTACAGAAACAGCTTTCCATGTAGAAGGCTACGAAAAAATTGAGTACGATTTAGTGTATGTCGATGGAGTTTTTGCCATTAAAAATCAAGAACTTGCAGATGTCTATAAAAGTTTCGGGCGATGTTTAGCTGTTGTTGACGCAAATGTGAGTCAGTTTTACAGTAGTCAAATGCAGAAATATTTCCAGCATTATGGCATTGAATTGACGCTGTTCCCCATCACAATCACTGAACCAAATAAAACTATTCAAACTTTTGAAAAAGTTATAGATGTCTTTGCAGATTTCAAATTAGTTCGCAAAGAACCAGTCTTAGTAGTGGGTGGGGGTTTAGTTACAGATGTTGTCGGTTTTGCTTGTTCTACCTACCGACGCAGCAGTAATTACATCCGTATTCCTACTAGCTTAATTGGACTAATTGATGCTAGTGTTGCCATAAAGGTAGCAGTTAACCACAAGAAGCTGAAAAACCGTCTAGGTGCTTATCACGCTTCTCGCAAAGTTTTCTTAGATTTTTCCTTCCTGGGTACTTTACCAACAGACCAAGTACGCAACGGTATGGCGGAATTAGTCAAAATCGCCGTAGTTGCTCACAAAGAAGTATTTGAGTTGTTGGAGAAGTACGGGGAAGACTTACTACATAGTCATTTCGGCAATCTTGACGCAGCTAGTCAGACGCAAGAAGTAGCACATCAAGTCACCCATAAAGCTATCAAAAAGATGTTGGAGTTAGAAGTACCTAATCTCCATGAATTAGACCTAGACAGGGTAATTGCTTATGGTCACACTTGGAGTCCGACATTGGAACTTGCGCCGCAGATACCCATGTTCCACGGTCACGCAGTCAATATTGATATGGCTTTTTCTGCCACCATTGCAGCACGTAGAGGCTATATTACCACTCAAGAACGCGATCGCATTTTAGGGTTGATGAGTCGCATAGGTCTAGCACTAGACCATCCCCTGTTGGATGTAGAGTTATTATGGCGTGCAACCCAATCAATTACTCTGACTAGAGACGGGTTGCTCAGAGCTGCAATGCCAAAACCTATCGGTGAATGTCACTTCGTCAATGACCTAACAAAAGAAGAATTAGCCGCCGCTTTAGCTGAACATAAAGAACTTTGCAGCAACTATCCCCGTGGTGGCGAGGGTGTAGATATGTATCCCCTCAGCAGCCAGAAAGAACTCGTAGGGAGTGCTAAATCATGACTAATTTGATCGCACCACCGACAGCTAGACCTGTCACACCCTTGGGAATCTTGACCCAGAAGTTAGAAGCCATTGTTCAAGAAGTTAACCAACACCAAGATTTACCTGCTGATTTGGTAGCTGAAATTAACCAAGCATGGCAGTTAGCAGCAGGTATCGACCCTTATCTAGAAGAATGCACCACCGAAGAATCAGTAGCCTTGGCTGTACTGGCAAAGATAACAGCCATAGAAGCTTGGGGTGAACGCTTTACCGCAGGTGCAACTGTACGACCTCTAGAACAGGAAATGCTCTCTGGTCATATAGAAGGACAAACCTTAAAGATGTTTGTTCACATGACCAAAGCGCAAAGAGTTCTAGAAATCGGGATGTTTACCGGTTATTCTGCCTTAGCGATGGCAGAAGCCTTGCCAGCAGACGGTGTATTGGTGGCTTGTGAAGTAGACCCTTACGCAGCAGAAGTTGCAAAGACAGCTTTTGGTCAATCTCCCCACGGTGCAAAGATACGTGTGGAATTGGGTGCAGCCTTAGCAACCTTAGAGAAACTAGCGGCGACTGGAGAAACTTTTGACTTGGTATTTATCGATGCCGATAAAAAAGAGTATATAGCTTACTTCCAAATGCTGCTAGATACGAGTTTGTTAGCACCGCAAGGTTTTATCTGTGTCGATAACACACTCCTACAAGGAGAGGTGTATTTACCTGCGGAACAGCGTAGCGTCAACGGTCAAGCGATCGCTGAATTTAATCATACCGTAGCCCTCGACCCCCGTGTTGAACAGGTTTTACTTCCCCTGCGCGATGGTTTGACGATTATCCGCAGAGTGTAAACTATGACACAATCTATTTCATTTAATTCCTCCCCTGCTACGCCGTCTCTAGGTTTAGAGATGAAAATAGCCGCAATTATCCAAAATATCCTGACTTTGGCTTTGTTATTATTAGCATTGCCAGTCAACGCTGCGATCGTTTTTATATCTTTGTTTTTGGGTGCTATTTTGCGTCCCAAAACTGCGAAAACCAGCAACCCCAAAAATATCCTCATCAGTGGCGGTAAAATGACCAAAGCTTTGCAACTAGCAAGGTCATTCCACGCGACTGGACATCGGGTTGTCCTCCTGGAAACCCATAAATATTGGTTAACTGGCCATAGATTTTCTCAAGCGGTGGATAAATTTTATACAGTTCCCGCACCAGAGAAAAACTCAGAAGCCTATATCCAAGCCTTAGTGGATATAGTCAAACGAGAAAACATAGATATCTATGTTCCCGTCACCAGTCCCATCGGGAGTTACTACGACTCCCTAGCCAAACCTGAGTTATCGCGTCATTGCGAAGTATTTCATTTTGATGCAGATATCACCCAAATGCTGGATGATAAATTTGCACTAGCGGAAAAAGCGCGATCGCTTGGTTTATCAGTACCCAAATCCTTTAAAATTACCTCTGGCGAACAAGTCATCAACTTCGACTTTTCCGGCGAGACCCGCAAATACATCCTCAAAAGCATTGCTTACGACTCAGTGCGGCGTTTAGACTTAACCAAACTTCCCTGCGCCACCCCAGAAGAAACAGCCGCCTTCGTCAGAAGTTTGCCAATCAGTCCCGAAAAACCGTGGATTATGCAAGAATTTATCCCTGGTGAAGAATTCTGCACCCACAGCACCGTTAGAAATGGCGAACTAAGACTACACTGCTGCTGCGAATCATCAGCGTTTCAAGTCAACTATGAAAACGTTGAAAACCCTCAAATCATGGAATGGGTGAAACACTTCGTTAAGGAACTCAAACTAACAGGACAGATTTCCTACGACTTCATCCAAGCTGAAGACGGTCAAGTATACGTCATCGAGTGTAACCCCCGCACACACTCAGCAATTACCACCTTCTACAACCACCCCCAGGTTGCACAAGCCTATCTGGGAATAGAACCAATAGGTGAAACCTTACAGCCATTAGTAACCAGCAAACCAACTTACTGGACTTATCACGAAGTCTGGCGTTTGACTGGTATTCGTTCCTTCACTCAGTTGAAGAAATGGATGCTAAATATTTGGCGTGGAACTGATGCAATTTTACAGTTAGATGACCCCCTCCCCTTCTTGATGGTGCATCACTGGCAAATTCCTCTGTTGTTGTTGAATAATCTCCGTCAACTGAAAGGTTGGACGCGGATAGATTTCAATATCGGTAAATTGGTGGAATTAGGGGGAGATTAAGAATTTTCATTTCACGCAGAGACACGGAGGCGCGGAGGAGAGATCAAACTCTCTTTCTTCATTCTTACTCTCTGCGTCTGGTGCGCCTCTGCGTGAGTAAATAACCCCCCAATTCCACAAAGCCGTTAACCGACGTTCTTCCCCTCATCAAAAATGCAAACCACACAAATAAATCTCAACGCCACACAAAGAGACTACGACCTATCTCAAAGCTTACATGAGTTATTGACAGCACAAGTAGAACGTACCCCCAACGCCATAGCTGTAACATTTGAACAGCAACAATTAACATATCAAGAATTAAATACTAGAGCTAATCAACTAGCACATTACTTACAAACACTAGGAGTCAAACTAGAAACATTAGTTGGTGTTTGTGTAGAACGTTCCTTAGAAATGGTTGTGTGTTTATTGGGAATTCTCAAAGCTGGTGGTGCTTATATACCAATTGACCCAGAATATCCCCAAGAACGCATAGCATATATGCTAGAAGATTCTCAGGTAAAAGTATTACTAACTCAAGAAAAATTACTCACTCAAATTCCTCAACATCAAGCTCATACTATTTGTATAGATACAGAATGGAAGAAAATCTCCACACAACCAAATACTAATCTTGAGAGTGACGTAAAACCAGATAATCTTGCTTACGTTATCTACACTTCTGGTTCTACTGGTAAACCCAAAGGTGCAATGAACACCCACAAAGGTATATGTAATCGCCTACTGTGGATGCAAGAAACTTATCAAATTAATTCTACAGATAGTGTCTTACAAAAAACACCATTTAGCTTTGATGTGTCTGTTTGGGAATTCTTCTGGACTTTATTAACAGGCGCACGTTTAGTAATTGCTCAACCGGGAGGACATCGAGATAGTAGTTATCTTATTAATCTGATTATTCAAGAGCAAATCACTACTTTGCATTTTGTCCCCTCCATGCTGCAAATCTTTTTAGCTAGTCGTGGTGTCGAAAAATGCACTTCCATTAAGAGAGTAATTTGTAGTGGCGAAGCCTTACCTTTAGATTTACAAAATAGATTTTTTGAGCGTTTGGACTGCGAATTACATAACTTATATGGGCCGACAGAAGCAGCTATTGATGTTACTTTTTGGCAGTGTCAAAAACACAGTAATTTAAAAACTGTACCAATCGGTCGTCCCATTGCTAACACCCAAATTTACATCCTTGATGAGCATTTACAGCCAGTTGATTTCGGTGCGATCGCTGAACTTTATATTGGCGGTGTAGGTGTAGCGCGAGGTTATCTCAATCGTCCAGAATTGACTGAGAAAAAATTTATTCCTAACCCATTTAAAGATTCAAAAATTGCATCAAAATATCTCTATAAAACTGGTGATTTAGCTCGTTATTTACCAGATGGTAATATTGAATATCTTGGTAGAATCGACTATCAAGTAAAAATCCGAGGCTATCGTATTGAAATTGGCGAAATTGAAAATGTTCTCTCTTTACATCCGCAAGTTAGAGAAGCAGTAATTATTGCGCGTACTGATAACACAGCAGAGAAACAACTAATTGCTTATATTACCTACAATTCCGAAAAGCCAACACTCAATAGCTTGCGCTATTTCCTGAAATCAAAGCTACCTGATTTTATGATTCCCGCCGCTTTTGTGATGTTGGAAACTTTACCTTTAACTCCCAGTGGAAAAGTAGACCGCAAGGCTTTACCACAACCCGATATTTCTCATTTCAGTGAAAATAATGATTTTGCTGCTCCTCGTAATCAGGTAGAAGCGCAATTAGTCAAAATATGGTCAGAGATTTTAAACTTACCACAAATCGGGGTAAAAGATAACTTTTTTGCTTTAGGTGGTGATTCCCTCAAAGCACTGCATTTAATTTCCCGAATAGAACAACATTTTTCTAAAGAAATACCTCTGGCGACACTTTTAACGAATCCACTTATTACAGATTTAGCAATAGTTATTCAAGACTCTAATAATCAGATTCGTCATTCACCTTTAGTCCCAATTCAACCACAAGGTAAAAAGCAACCCTTCTTTTGTATTCATCCTGCCGGTGGCCATGTTTTGTGCTACTTCAAATTAGCTCATTACATAGGAAATGAACAACCATGTTATGGTTTGCAAGCTCAAGGATTTTATGGGGAAGAAGAACCCTTAACAAGAATTGAAGATATGGCCAGCCTTTATGTTAAAACTATCCGTGAATTTCAACCCCAAGGGCCTTATCAAGTTGGTGGTTGGTCATTTGGGGGAGTTGTCGCTTATGAGGTAGCACAGCAGCTAAAAAGGCAAGGACAAGAAGTGTCTTTGTTAGCAATACTTGATTCTTATGTCCCGATTTTATTAGATAAACAAAAACCAATTGATGATGTTTATTTAGTGGGTGTACTTTCTAGAGTATTTGGGGGAATGTTTGGTCAAGATAATTTAGTTACACTTGATGAAATACAAGATTTAAGTTTAGAAGCAAAAATCAACTACATCATCGATAAAGCGAGACAAGCTAAAATCTTTCCTCCTGGTGTAGAACGTCAAAATAATCGCCGCATTTTGGATGTCTTAGTGGGAACTTTGAAAGCAACTTATGCCTATAAAAGACAGCCATATCCGGGAAAAGTGACTGTGTTTCGAGCCAGAGAGAAACATATTATGGCTGCTGATCCGACTTTAGTTTGGGTAGAGTTATTTTCTGTCATGGCGGCAGATGAAATCAATATTATTGATGTACCAGGAAATCATTATTCGTTTGTTTTAGAACCTCATGTACCAGTTTTGGCACAACGTTTAAAAGCTTGCATGAATTAATGAGTAAAGATCACAACTTTGTGCTGCCTTAACATTTTCTTAATCAGACTTTGATTCTAGGTTGGTAGGTTATTTTTACTTGATTGCAAGGTAAGTTAAAAATTGCCCCCCATATCTAAATCTTAGTAGGAGTGAGTATGGAATTTATTGGCGATCGCCTGCTCAAACGGCGTAATTTTTTGCTAGGTGCAAGTTTTCTTACAGGTTTAGCCGTAACTAGCCAATGGCAGCCTGTAATGGCGCGAGGACGGTTTTCTGACTATCCCTTCAAGCTGGGTGTCGCTTCTGGTGATCCTCTACCGGATAGTGTGGTTTTATGGACTCGTCTCGCACCAGCACCTCTGAATGGCGGCGGTATGCCATCCGTAAATGTACCAGTGCGATGGCAAATTGCACGGGACGAAAAAATGAGACAGGTTGTGCAGAGAGGCACGGTTTTGGCAACACCACAACTAGGTCATGCTGTCCACGTTGATGTGCAGGGGCTAGAGCCTAACAGTTGGTATTGGTATCAATTTACAGTTGGTAGTGAAGTTAGCCCCATTGGTCGCACTCGTACAGCCCCCGCACTTGATAGTTCAATTCAACAGCTAAACTTTGCCTTTGCTTCTTGTCAAGATTGGCAAAATGGTTTGTACACAGCCTACAAACACATGGCTAAGGAAGACCTAGATTTAGTTGTACATCTAGGTGATTACATCTATGAGTATGGCCCCAGAAATGGTGCGCCACGTCAGCACAATAGCCCGGAAATCATTACTTTAGCTGACTACCGCAACCGTTATGCTTTATACAAAAGCGACGTAAATTTACAAGCGGCTCATGCTAACTTTCCGTGGGTAGTAACTTGGGATGACCATGAAGTAGATAACAACTACGCCAATTTAACCCCTGAAGATAATCAAAGTCCAACAGCCTTTGAACAGCGACGAGCGAATGCTTACCAAGCCTACTATGAACATATGCCGTTGCGCCTATCGTCCCTACCAACGCAATCAAGTATGCTGCTGTATCGGCGATTAACCTTTGGTAATTTAGCAGAGTTCAATGTTTTAGATACTCGCCAGTACCGTACAGATCAACCTTGTTATGACGGACTAAAACCCCTGTGTGATGAAGCGTTAGATCCCCAAGCGACGATGACCGGCGCAGCACAAGAAGATTGGTTACTGCAAGGACTAGAAAAATCACAAGCACGCTGGAATGTAATTGCCCAGCAAACTATATTGGCTCAATTTGATTTTAATCCCAATCCTGGAATACAACTGTTTAATGTGGATCAATGGGATGGTTATGTAGCTGCGCGTAAGCGGTTGTTGAACTTTTTAGAACAGCGCAAACCTTCTAACCCAGTTGTGATTACTGGCGATATCCATTCCAGTTGGGTACACGATTTAAAAGCTGATTTTAATAATCCCCTATCAGCAACCGTAGGTACTGAGTTTGTCGGAACTTCCATTTCTTCCGACTTTCCAGCTAATTTTATTGCCCCAGTACAAGCTGCACTCAGCAGCAATCCCCATACAAAATTCTTTGATGGTGCTTACAGGGGTTATGTGCGTTGCAAATTGACTAAAGACAACTGGCAAACTGATTACCGTGTTGTTTCCAGCATTCTTGATCAAAATGCTACTATCAGCACCCTAGCTTCCTTTGTAGTAGAAAATGGACAACCAGGCGCACAAAAAGCTTAATCATAAATTTTAAATTAACAGAGAAGGGAAAGCGATCGCCTTTCCCTTCTTATATGCTTGTAGTAAGGACTTTAGTCTTAATCATATTTATTTTGAGTAATCAATCGCTAACCAAAGATTAGAATTTTATTTACCTAGACAATATTAACTATGACACTCAAAGAATTAACAATACAACTCCAGGCATTAAACCCAAGTGAAAAAGCAGAAGCAATACAAATATTAACTAAAACTCTCAGTAACGGTTCACTAGGAATCACTAAAACTCCAGGTGTATGTGGTGGTGACGCTTGTATTGCTAATACTCGCCTACCGGTTTGGATATTTGTGAGCTTACGCCGTCAAAATACAACTGATGCCGAAATTCTAGAGATGTATCCTCATTTGAGTGCTGCTGATTTAGTAAATGTCTGGGCTTATGCTGATGCACACGCCGATGAAATTGAAACAGCACTCCGCGAACAAGATGAAGCTATGGAACAAGAAATATAATCTATGGCTAATCTCTATGCTGACGAACAATTCCCTTTAGCCGTTGTGCAGTTACTCCGCACTTGGAATCATGATATTTTGACAGTTCAAGAATCAGGGAACTCTGGAATCTCTGACCCAGATGTGTTAGCTTTTGCAATAAATCATGAGAGAGTAGTTTTGACACAAAATAGGCGTGATTTTATCCGTTTACACAACAGAATATCTGACCATGCTGGCATCATTATTTGCACAGAAGATAGAAACTTAGAAAGACTAGCGAAACGCATTCATGAAGCGATCGCTGTAATTGAAGTTTTCACAGGAAAATTGATTCGAGTTAATCGTCCAGCAAAGTGAGTAATATTTGTCAAAGCAGTTGAATGCGGTGCGTCAAACTTCAATCAACGCACCACTAAGCACCCAACACTCAGCACCGGCTAAACGCCGCGCTACCGCTAACAGCACTCACCACTCTCAAGGCACAATCAACACTGGACAAGGTGACAGGTTAATCACGCGAGTAGTAACACTATCAGTTGCCCCCTCTTCAGTTAAGCCTAGTCCCCGACAGCCCATAATGATTAAATTTGCCCCAATTTCATCGGCGACATCACAGATAGTAAAGGCTGGTTTGCCTTGCTTTTCCATAATTTCCGATGGAATACCTTGCCCAGAAAATAAAGCCTGAGCATCGGCTAAGAGTTTAGCAACCGCCTCTGGTGACACCATTGGATCAGTTTTAGCTTCATCTGCGGCGGGTTCTTCCACCACAGATAGCAGCACTAAACGACTACCATATTTCTGCACGACATTAGCCACCACATCAGCAGCTTCCCGTGCTTCCCGACTTTGATCGATTGGAAATAAAACTGTGTTGAACATATATCTCTCCTCAGCACCCCGTACTCCGGTAAAATCTTGATGGTTATACTTTCAAAACGATAACAAAAAGGCAATCAGGAGGGTTTGGTAGTGTCCAAAAAAACTTTAGCAAGTTTATCTGCGGCTGATATTTCCGGTAAACGCGCCTTTGTGCGGGTTGATTTTAATGTACCTGTGGATGACCAAGGCAACATCACAGATGATACTCGCATTCGTGCTGCTCTACCAACCATTCAAGATTTAACGCAGAAGGGTGCTAAGGTCATTCTAGCAAGCCATTTTGGTCGTCCCAAGGGTGTAGATGACAAACTGCGCCTGACTCCCGTTGCAAAGCGTTTATCTGAGTTGTTGGGTCAAGAAGTCGTTAAAACCGATGACTGTATTGGCGACGAAGCATCTGCCAAAGTGGCTGCTTTACAAAATGGCCAAGTGCTGTTGCTAGAAAATGTCCGTTTTTATAAAGAAGAAGAAAAGAACGATCCAGAATTTGCCAAAAAACTGGCAGCTAATGCCGATTTTTATGTAAATGATGCTTTCGGGACAGCACACCGCGCCCACGCTTCTACTGAAGGTGTGACTCATTATTTGAGTCCTGCTGTTGGTGGTTATTTGATTGAGAAGGAATTGCAGTATTTGCAAAGCGCAATTGAAGAACCCCAACGTCCCTTAGCAGCGATTATTGGTGGTTCTAAGGTTTCTAGTAAAATCGGCGTAATCGAAACCCTACTAGAGAAGTGCGACAAGCTAATCATTGGTGGTGGGATGATTTTCACCTTCTATAAAGCCCGTGGTTTGAATGTTGGTAAGTCTCTAGTAGAAGAAGACAAGCTAGAACTGGCGAAGTCTTTGGAAGCTAAGGCTAAAGAACGTGGTGTCACCTTCTTGCTACCTACAGACATTGTATCGGCTGATAAATTTGCCCCTGATGCCAATGCTACCACCGTCAGCATTGAAAATATTCCTGCTGATGGCATGGGTTTGGATATTGGCCCTGACTCTATAAAAGTCTTCCAAGCAGCTTTGGCTGACTGTAAGACCGTGATTTGGAACGGGCCGATGGGTGTATTTGAGTTTGATAAATTTGCTGCTGGTACAGAAGCGATCGCTCATACTCTAGCAGAAATCAGCAAAACTGGTACAACCACCATCATCGGTGGTGGTGACTCTGTAGCGGCTGTTGAGAAGGTAGGTTTGGCTGATCAAATGAGCCATATCTCCACTGGTGGCGGTGCTAGCTTAGAGTTACTCGAAGGTAAAGTCCTACCCGGTATCGCTGCTTTAGATGAAGCGTAATTAGGGGGACTGGGAATTTTAGATTTTGCGGAAAGTTCTGTAGGCGGGTTTCCCGCCGTAGGAAACTTTTCAAGACGGATTTTAGATTTTGGATTGAATAATACGCCTTATGTGAGTTAAAAATTCCTCAGCGATATCAAAGGTTTTAGCCTTTGCTTTCATGATCAAATCCGGCTTTATGAACGAAACCGTGTTCTTTCAGCCTCTAATTCACATAAGCCGTATAATCTAAAATCCACTCATTGCAAATCCAAAATTGCAAGGCTGGGGACTGGGGGTAAGGAAGTAAAAAAGCAAAAGAAAAAATCTTTTAACTTTTTTATGCCCAATTCCCAATTCCCAATTCCCAATGACTATTGACTATTGACTATTGACGCTAAAACTTGGCATTTAATTAACTCATTCACTAGGCGATGGGCTTGATGTTTATAAAGGGGATACTGTAGAGTTCCTGGTAGTTGATTCATCAGGGTTCTGGCAATATACATATCACAACCAGATATCCGCGAAATTAATGCAGCCCCTTCAAAAACCGCTTCTTGTGACACTGCCTTTTCTACCCGTACTAAGCATTGACGAGGAAGCATCGTTCCTAGTTCTACCCGTTGTAGTCCTTCAATTGTTGCGAGAACTATTAGGCGATCGCCTACAGCCAACCTGATATCATCAGAGGGCATAAACTTTGGGGCGCGTTGGCTATTTCTAGCATGGAGAATCGGCACAACTCCATAGCCGTAAGCAATTTCCGCTAATAGTCGGCCGTTGAGTGTATCGTGGGCTTCAATTTGATATTCAGTGACTAATGTGGTTTGGTTATTGAGGCGAAACAAATTGAGGATATTTTCTCCAAAGGCTGCCCCCACAAATGCCTCGGCTGCTAGTTCATAAACTCCCAAAACTCTGGCGTAAGGCAGTAATCTGGCGACATTCTCACTAAAACGGGGGTCAACGGTGCGAATGACTACACAAGCTTTGGGGTTTGCTGCATAGGTCATCAACGCAATTTCTAAGTTTGTGACCTCATCATCGGTGACAATAATTACACTTTTGGCGGTGGTAATATTAACTTTGTTCAAGGCATTTTTGATATTGCCGACAATTAACGGTATAGGTGGCAATAAATTGGGGTCTAAGTCATGAGGATGGACTCCTACTAAGGGTTGTTTCATTTCTTGGAGTAGGTGCGCCACTAGTTTCCCTACTCTGCCTAAACCAACTAACACTACATGATCAGATTTAGGCACAGGTAAACGGCGCATCAAGAATTGAAATCTGGCAGCTAAGATGCGTTCAGTCATTACTGCGTAGAGAATACCTACAAATACTGTACCTGCCACAGTCTGACTAATGCTGAATAAATGTAGCCACCAAGGTATGCTAAAGGGCAATTCTCGTCCGCCAAATAGGTCGCCATAACCCCCCAGACTGAGAACTAAGGAAAAATTCAAGGCTTCCTGACAGCTAATTTGCGGATATTGCAGTTTGTACAGGAATGCACCACCTAAGAACAAACTCGCCATCACCAGACTACTCATTAAGACTACACGGCGAGTTTGGCTACTCTCTGCCCAAAATAGGGTGAGTTGATAACGCAGATTTGCCCAGGTGATGGTTTTTAATACTGTCCGCCAGAGTTGCTTGATATTTTTGACTGGTCGTTGAGAACGAGAAACTAGATTTTCAGTGACTTCAATATAAGTAATTGTGTCGCCTGACAAAATGGGTGCATCTGGTTGCCATTGATAGAATGTCTGTGCTAGAAGTTCTCCGGCTCGGTTATGGGTGAGAATTCGCCGATGAGTAGTGTTTATTTCTTGGAGTTGTAGAAAATTTCGCCAACGATGTCCAATATGAATTGAGACTTCCATGACTTGGAGGAAATGATTTTCTAAACTAAAAAAGCCTGTAGTTTCACTTCCCAAAGCTGCCAAGGCAAAGCTTTTGGCTGGTAACTGCGTAGCTTCAAAGGCGACAAAATTACCTAGACTTTCCCTCAGTAACTCGTTGAGGTTATCTTGGGAGGAACGGATGACTAAACGCACATCAGGATTTAGCGATCGCGCGGCAAATGCCCCGGCAATATTCATTCGCTCATCACTGGTTACAATCAAAATGGCTCGGCACTGGCGAATTTTTGCCTGTTCTAATATTTTGGCTTGGCGACAGTCACCAATGATTAAGTCATCAATTAAGTCAGGTAGGTCAGGAATTTCCCATTTTTGAGGATTTACTGCCTCAATAGCGTTGACTTTTACCCCGAACTCTTTCAGCACAGATACACAGTATTGCCCCAAGCTGCCCAGCCCACAAACCAAGAAAGTATCTGCATTGACTACATTTTGTCCCATGTTCAACGCTCGTGCAGACTACTGAAAATTTAAACTTTTTATGGGCGAAAGTGAATAATGTAACAACAGATGAAGTAATGTACCTCACCAATGAATCATAGTCTAATATTTTACCGTAGGCTTTACCAAAATATTTTTAATAGTAACAAAATTGATACCAACCTGATGGTGTGGACTACTGCAAGGTTTGATTTACACCCATTTTCACTAAAACTATAAATTTCACTTAGTTCTGGAGATTTTTAAAAGGGTATCAGGGTATGATTTCTCAAGATTATAATGCAATTGATTTTGTCAACGAACTGATCAGAAAAATCAGAGTCAAAGAAAAACAGCTAGAAATTGCCAAGGCATCTCAAATGGACTATGTGGCTGAAGCAATAGAGACTCAACTCTTAGAGTTAAGAAATCAGTTATCTCAGTCGCCAACAGAAGAGCCTGAATTTTACGCATTGATGAGTTTATTAGAAGATTTTTAGAAAAAAGTACCGCTACGCAAAATTCAAAAGTTAAAAATAAAAAATAAAAAGTGCTGAGTTAAAAATGCTATGAGCTTAGTGGGGCATAATCTTACTTTACTCAGCACCGGCTAAACGCCGCGCTACCGCTAACAACACTCAGCACTCAGCACTCAGCTATTTTAGTAATCTCAGACCACTCAGAGTAACTAACACCGTAGAACCTTCGTGTCCAATCACACCGATGGGGAGATTAACGTTGCCGAGAAAGTTACCAACCAACAGCAAAGCAATAAACCCCAAAGCAACGACTATATTTTGTTTGATTATATTTTGCGATCGCCTGGCTAATTTGATAGCTGTGGCCATTTTGTCTAGTTTGTCTGCCATTAATACTATGTCTGCGGTTTCTAAGGCAACATCGCTACCTGCTATTCCCATTGCAATCCCTACCGAGGCTTGAGCTAAAGCTGGTGCATCATTAATCCCATCCCCCACCATTGCGACGGTTTGATACTTCTTCTGTAAGTTCCGAATCACATCTAGTTTGTCTTCTGGTAGCAGTTCGGCAAATACTTGATCAATCCCGACAGCTTGGGCGACACTATGGGCAGTGCGTTCATTATCGCCAGTAATCATGACAATTTGTTCTATTCCCATTTGCCGTAAATGGGTGAGAGTGCTAGCAGCTTCTGGTCTGATTGTATCTGCAAGCGCGATCGCACCCATTATGTAATATTCATCTCCCCTGCTCTCCATTTGCGCCACCCAAACTACCGTATTACCCTCTTGTTCTAAAGATGCGGCTTTTTCTAGTAATTCTTCTGGTAATTGGACAACATACTGTTGTACAAAAGCCGCATTCCCTACAATCACCGATTGATTGTTAACTGTGCCAAAAATTCCCTGTCCTGGTATGGCTTGTACCTCAACCGCCCTCACCCAGTCTAAATCACTAGCTGCCTGGGTGATAGCTTGACCAATGGGATGTTCTGAGGAAGATTCCAAAGCGGCTGCGGCGATCAGTACATCTTGTTGTGTATATTTACCCGTACTGAGGACTTGAGATACTCGTACCTGTCCTGTAGTCAGAGTACCAGTTTTATCGAAGGCGATCGCTCTCACTTTCCCAATTTTCTCCAACTGTGCGCCATTTTTAAATAAAATGCCCTGTCTTGCACCATTGGCAATTCCCGATAACAATGTAGGCATAATGGCTGCCATTAATGCACAGGGAGAAGCCACCACCAAAAAAGTCAAAGCCCGATAAATTGTCGTTTCCCAGTCCCAACCCCACAGAAACGGCGGTAAAGTTGCTAGTAATACCCCAGCAATGACGATAACTTTGGCATACCCCCTTTCAAAATTTTCAATAAATTCCTGAGAAGGCGGTGCTTCTGTTTGGGCTTGTTCCACCAACCGAATCACTCGCTGAATCAAACTGCTGGCGGCTGGTTTGTGTAACTTCAACTGCAATGCACCATAACCATTAATTGTCCCCGCAAAGACTTCTTCACCCACTGTCTTTTCTACAGGTAAAGATTCCCCTGTAATCGCCGCTTGATTGATGGTGCTGTAACCAGAAATAATCATGCCATCTGTAGGAATCAATTCACCGGGTTTAACAACAATTTCATCGCCGACTTGCAGCTGGCTAATCGGAATAGTTGCTTCTTCTCCCTGTTGTAAAATCCTCGCTGTATCTGGTGTCAAACTCATCAAACTGCGGATACTCCTCTCAGTTCGCCGCATGGCGTAACCTTCCAATGCGCCACTGATAGCAAAGATGAGAATTAAAATTGCCCCATCAATAATTAAGTGGTATTCCCTCCGCCACAAACCCAAACTAGCTGCACCAACAGCAGCCACAATCATCAGTAAATCTACATCAAGTTCTTTTTCTTTAATCAGCGTCGTTAGTCCCTCACGCGCACTGTCGTAGCCACCAATGACATAAGCAGCCGGTAACAGTAGTAAAGCCCATCCTAGCCAACCTAGATGTAAGGCAAACCATCCCAAAAATAACAGCACTCCGCAAATTAGGGCGGCTAAGGTGTCTGAGTGTTCTGTGGTGAATTGGTTAAAACGCTGGGGGTAAAGCATGAGCGTGGAATCAGTGATAACTACCCTCACCCTAAACCTTGACATTAATGTTAATGTCAAGAGAATGGATTAAAACCTAGTTCTTATAAAATTCTCAATATAAGGTAGAAAATATGTTAAAGCGAATTTATATTGATAACTTTCGATGCTTGGTAAATTTTGAACTTGACTTTAACTCAATTAATCTCTTTCTCGGTGGTAATGGGTCAGGTAAATCAACTGTCTTTGAAGCTTTACGGAGACTGCAACTTTTTATAATTGGTGATTATCCAATAGCAGATGTTTTTTCTTATTTTGAATGTACTCGTTGGCAGAATTTATCAATTCAGCGTTTCGAGTTGGAAGTAGATGGAAATCATGGAAATTATAAATATGAACTAGCTATTGCACATGATCAAAATAAAAGCCATATTCACTATGAACGTTTATGGTTTGATCAGCAACCATTACTAAAATATGAAGCAGGTGAAGTAGAAATTTTTAATGATAATTACTCACCCAGTCCAAAATATCCATTCAATTTTTCTCAATCAGTTTTATCTTTACTACAACCCAGCCAAGATAATACAAAACTAACTTGGTTTAAATACCGTATTGAGAGATTAGTTATTGTACAAATCACGCCTGTATTAATGAACAATAATAGTAAACAAGAAGAAAAAATACTGAGTTACAAAATGGAAAACTTTGTTTCTTGGTATAGATATATTTCACAAGATCAGGGAAAAGTATATGAACTAATGAGTGTTTTGCAGAATGTATTAGAAGGATTTTCAAATTTTATAATTGAAAAATTTAGTGAACAAGACCGCACTTTGAAATTGAAATTTAAATCTCGTGATGACACCGAGAAAGCAATTGAGTATTACTTTGGAGAATTATCCGATGGGCAAAAAGTACTACTTGCCCTTTACACTCTGCTTTATGGTACTCAATCTGAAGACTATACATTATGTATAGATGAACCAGAAAATTTTTTAGCACTGCCAGAAATTCAACCTTGGTTGATTCAACTTTATAATTTTTGTAGTGAACAAAAAATGCAGGCTTTACTCATATCACACCATCCAGAACTGATTAATTATCTTCTAGCATCACCTATAGGTTATTGGTTTGAGCGTCAGAGTAATGCACCTGTAAGGGTAAAAAAAATTAGTGATAAAAATTCTGAAAATACTGGATTACCAATTTCAGAATTAATCGCGCGGGGATGGCTGCATGAGTCAGCGTAGGATTCAGATTGTGATTTTGTGTGAGGATAGACAACAAGAGGTTTTTGCTCGCTACTTTCTCAAAAAAAGAGGTTTTACGGGGAATATTAGAACTAAATTTTGTCGTAAAGGCGCAGGAGAACAGTTTGTGAGAGAAAGTTATGCGGCGGAGGTGAAGGTCTTCCGTAGCAAAAACTATATCTCAGGAATTTTAGTTGTTCTGATTGATGCAGATACAAAAACACTAGAAGACAGGCTGAAACAATTAGATGATGTCCTAATTGAAAATGAGCAAAAACCTCGTCAAGCTAATGAAGCTATGGCAATGTTCGTACCTAAAAGAAATATTGAAACATGGATACATTATTTGCAAGGAGCAAGTATTGATGAAGAAACAGTATATGCAAAATTCCTCAATAATGAATCAGCTTGTAAACCCTATGTTGAGAACTTGGCAGATAAATGTCGTCAGGGAAGTTTAGAGGCTAATGCACCGCCATCACTTCAGGCGGCTTGTGGAGAATTGCAAAGAATTTTAGGTTTGTTGGGGTAAACTATGAATGCTGGTTGCTTAACAATTAAAGAACTGACGGAAGCGGTGGGAGGTGGAATTACTCCCCGGATGGTGCGACATTACCATGAATTAGGGTTACTGCCGCAGCCTGAGCGATCACCAAGTAAC
Organism: Anabaena sp. UHCC 0399; assembly: GCF_034931465.1. NCBI lineage: Bacteria > Bacillati > Cyanobacteriota > Cyanophyceae > Nostocales > Nostocaceae > Anabaena > Anabaena sp. UHCC 0399. Next base: position 28,902 of record NZ_JAYGGZ010000029.1, read on the forward strand.
TATCGTCTCTATACTGAAAAAGATGTGATGAGGCTACAAAAAATTGTCGCCCTGAAGCAACAAGGCTTTCAAATTAACCACATCCGCCAAATTTTGGAAATACAACCAGAAACCGACACCAATAGTCATTTAATGGCACAGTTGCAACAGCAATATCGCGCCGTCATGCAGCAAATTGCCCAACTGCGTCAAACAGCCTCAGCTTTAGAAGGATTATTAGGACGCGATCGCCATTGTCAAATCATGCAAGCAGAAGTCTTGGCACAAGTCAAGTTACTAGACGTAGAAACCCAAGCCGGTTTAGGAGATTTGGCAAAGCTGTGGAGTGGTTTAGATGCAGAAGTTCACACTCACTCGGAAGTTTTTGCAGAATCTCTACAACACTTGCTACCTGACTTATCAAACCGTTCTGAGATCGAACAACATTTAATTTCTCAGCTGGTTTTGTCCTGTGGTGATGTTAGTTTAGTGTCTTTTGTGAGAGTTGGTAAAAATGCGATCGCGGCTAGTCGTGCAGCCCTGAGTTCTGGTTGTGAAATTATAGTTGATATCCCCACCATTGCGGCGGCTGTAGATCAAACAAGATTAGTTCATCTGGGTTGTCGAGTCAAAACTTTAATTGATAACCCCCACGTTTCCACCGCCACAGAAGCGGAACTAGAATTTTGGCAGCATCAGGAATGGCGACAAAGATTAGAACAAGCTAGCATTGGCTGTATTTTAGTTATTGGTTATGCTCCCTCAGTGCTATTAGAAGTTTGTACCCTGATTAATCAGCAAAAAATTCAACCTTCCCTAGTTATTGGAATGCCGATTGGTTTTAGTCACGCGCCAGCCGCCAAGCGTCAACTCAGGCAACAAGAGTTACCCTTTATCACTATTGATGGGACAATTGGTGGAGGATTACTAGCTGCAACTACGCTCAATTCCCTGGTGGAGTCATTGATTGAAAAACCAGATTGTCATTGTTATCTTGGTAATTCGTAATTAAGATTGGGCGTTGGATATGAGATTTTCCCCCTCTGCTTCCCCTTAAGTTTTAGGCAAAAAATCCTCCTACTCGTTTCCCGACAACAGATTAATTTCTCTTCCTATCTCAAAATAAGCGCGCGTACAGTATTCAACCTGTGAGGGTAAATTGAACACTGTGTAGCCACGACTTCTAGTCGCCCTGAAGTTCAACACAAAAAGCACGAGTAATAAAGACTACTCATGCTAATAACAGTTGACATCTATCGTCTCTCTAGAACTACAAAGCAAAAGAAAAAACCGCTTTTTACCTTTTCTCAGATCATGGTTTTATTTCTGCTGTAACTTACTAGATATAGTACCGGAGAGACTAAAACTATCTTGTTTGACAAATTTGTATTACATCAACCACCTGCGACAGCCGGGACAATACTCACTTCATCCCCATCTTTCAAAGGTGTAGCTGTACCCTCCAAAAAGCGAATATCTTCGCTGTTGACATAAAAATTTAAAAAGCGTCGTGGCTGTCCCTTTTCATCGCATAACCGCGATTTAATCCCAGGGAAGCTTGTTTCTAAAGAGTCTAAAAGTTCAGCAATGTTGCTCCCACTAGATTCTAGCGCAGCTTGATTGTTAGTGAAATTTTGTAGAGGGGTAGGGACTAAAACTTTTACAGCCATAGTGAGTTAATAGTGGTCAGTTGTTACAAAGAGGTTGTCAATAGCCATTAGCAGTTTACTAATGACTATCGACTATTAACTAAACAAGAACTTGTTGCCATTCCAAGCGGTCTAAAGTACGCGATCGCTCTAATGCACGTTCAAAGCTATCGAGTTTGGCATCAATTGTCAAAGGTTCGCCAATATAGCCTTGTATTGCTTCTTGGGTTTTTAAACCGTTGCCAGTGATGTAAACCACAGTCGTTTCATCTGGATCTATCTTGCCAGCTTCTACCAATTTTTTCAGTACAGCAACAGTAGTTCCGCCAGCTGTTTCTGTGAAGATGCCTTCTGTTTCGGCTAGCAACTTCATGCCTTCGATAATTTCTGCATCGTTGACTGATTCAATATTACCGCCAGTCTTCTTGGCAATCTCAACGGCGTAAACACCATCGGCTGGGTTGCCGATCGCAATTGATTTGGCAATTGTATTCGGTTTAACTGGTTTAATAAAGTCGCGGTTTTCTCTAAATGCTTCGGCGATTGGTGAACAACCTTCTGCTTGTGCGCCACTAAAGCGGACGTTTTTACCTTCTACCAAACCAACTTCGACAAATTCGTTGAAACCTTTATAGATTTTGGTGAACAGTGAACCAGAAGCTAAAGGTGCAACTATATGATCTGGTAGTTCCCAACCCAATTGTTCAGCAACTTCAAACCCTAGTGTTTTAGAACCTTCAGAATAGTAGGGACGTAAATTAATATTGACAAAACCCCAACCGTGTGTATTAGCAACTTCCGAACAGAGGCGATTTACTTGGTCGTAGTTACCTTTGACAGCCATCAGAGTGGGACTGTATACCAAGCTTCCTAATACTTTACCAGCTTCTAAATCTGAGGGGATGAATACACAACAGTCTAAACCGGCATGAGCTGCGATCGCAGCTGTAGAGTTTGCCAAGTTACCGGTACTTGCACAAGAAACTGTTGTGAAACCCAACTCCCTAGCACGGGAAAGAGCAACGGACACCACCCGATCCTTAAAGCTCAGGGTGGGCATATTTACCGCGTCATTCTTTATATATAGTTTGTTTAGACCCAGGCGGCGGGCTAGACGATGGGAACGTACCAGGGGAGTCATACCTGTTCCCACATCAATTACATTGTCAGTTGCGACGGGCAAAAAGGGACGATAACGCCAAATTGAGTTCGGGCCAGCTTGGATGGTTTCGCGGGTGACAGTTAGACGCAAAGCATTGTAGTCATATTTCACTTCCAAAGGCCCAAAGCATAACTCACACACATGAATGGCTTTGAGTTCATATTCCGCGCCACATTCTTTACATTTCAAAGCACTAAAGGTGGCGTTGCTTGTTTTGGTAGGAGTTGATACTGCCTGAGTCATAGTAACTATCTTTCCCTGTTTGTCCGTCAACTGTGGCTGAATACTAACACGAGTAAAAATACCAGTCAAACATACCCGACTAAAATTATCGGGTATTTTATAGCGTTACCTAAATTGGTACAAGCGCAATCCTACGCTTTTGCACCACCGTATTACTGAATGGAAATAATAATTTTGTATAAAAAGATAGATAAGTTTTTAAGATTGCCTCTGTGAAAAAAAATAATTGTTTTTGAACTAAATCTTTAAAGACTGGTATTTTAACGGTTTTTAAATCTATTTTTTTTGGTTTAAGGTTGTGATTGTTATGCGATCATCCTGTAACAATAAATTAACTCTATTTCGATAAATTAAGCTTAGTCAATCAGCAACTGGTTGTGCCAAAGCTCATATATGAGAGCCAACCCATATTCCAAAGTGATTTAGATTGCTTTGGAATCAGTTTTCTATGGAAAGAAATAACTGCAACATACATCAAACGTAGATTTCAATGACTCTGGTGTATTTTGCATTTGTTCTCATCGAAATTTACCAGGCAGCACTTTACTCAGCAAATACACCAAATGAAATCTCGGCATAGAATTAATCAGACGAAGAAGTCCAGACTTTACCGCGCTTTAGTCGCAACAGTATTCCTAGCTAACGGGATTTTCCAATTTGTTGCACCTGTACTAGCTGAAGGAACTACGGCTGGTACATCTATTAGCAACGAAGCCACAGCCACCTACGAAGATCCTAATGACCCTGACAAACCACTCAACACTACTTCTAACACAGTAACCGTCACTGTCGCGGAAGTTGCAGGTATCACAGTTGACTATACAGGTTTGGTAGATAGTAACGGTGGTAATGTTACAGTTGACGATTTATTAATCTTCAATTACACCATCACCAACGTCGGTAACGACCCCACCGGCTTCCGCATACCCAACCTTGCTAGTACAACTGGGCCAGCCACAGTTTCTGGAACATTGCCTGATGGCGGCACAGCAAATAACCTGCAATATAGTATCAACGGCGGGACAACTTGGGTTAACATCACTGGTTCAGACGTAATTGTACCCAATATTCCTGTAGGGGGTCAGGTCTTAGTCAGAGTACCAGTTACTGTACAGCCAGGCGCACAACCTAATGACACGATTACCGTTAAGTTGGGTAATACTCCCGCCAATGCTCAAAACGTCCTACGAAGTCCTGATGGTGGTGACGTTTACACTGTAGATAACCCAGATGGTACTCCTACTGATGCAGAAGTAGATGGTGTTCCAGTGAACGGTACTAGAGAAGCTAGTGATACTTCTATAGATGTGAAAGTGGGTGCAGTTGTTAAGACCTACTCTTTAGCGACTATTCTCAAGACACGTACTGGTTACAACGCTGGTACACCTAACTTAATTACAGATGACACGATCACCTATGGGTTGAGTTTACGAGTTGAAGGCAATGATCCCACAGGAAAGGGACTGACACCAGCCGCCTTGGAAGGGACAGATATTCAACTTAATACAGGTTCAGGTACAACTACTCAAAAACGCATCTTAATTTCCGACGCGATTCCTGCAGGTACAGATTTAGCAGCCATACCAACTGCCCCACCTGGATGGATACAAGTTTATACTACAGATGCAGTAACCACAGATGCTAATGCTGCCGCATGGACGATAACAGCACCCGGTACTCTAAGTACAGTCACCCGTGTTGGTTTTATCAACAACCCCGCTACGGTTACTTCTGTTGCACCCAATCAAACGGTAACTGGTTTTTCCATTCAATTAGCCGTTGAATCTAGTGCATCTTCACCCCTGCAAGTTGCTAACATCGCCCAAGTATTTGGTCAAACCCCTGGTACTAATGTGCCTGTATACGATGAATCTGGTGATCAAAATCCCAGTAATTTCGATGGTCAACTGGGCAACATGAAACTACCTACAGTTACGGATACCAATGATGATGGTATTCCTGATATTGTCGATAGCAATAGTGATGGTATTCCTGATAATTTGAGCGTTGATGATGGTTTTGTGAATAACCCCGCTACGCCCGAAACAGGAGTTGATGGTAATAACGATAACACTGGTGTTGGCACAGGTGGTGAAGCCAACATCTTTACTGTAGAAATTCCTGTAACTTCAGCAGTTCTCAATGGCCCTGTAAATGCTCCTGCTGCCATTGGCCCATCTGGTACAACTAATGACGACTTCACTAACAAATCTTCTTTAGTACCAGCAGGTACAGTACCAGGTGCGACACTTAACCCGCAAGCAGTAGCTTTCACTAACACGATCAGAAATAATGGTACTAACACCAGCAGTTACTCCCTTGTTCCTACGCCACCTGCAACGGCTAGTCATTTACCCACGGGTACATTAGTCACCATTACCTACGGTTCTGAATCTAGAACCTATGTTTGGAATGGTACTAATTTCCTCTTTAATAGTGATCAATCAGCTATTGATGCCCTAAGTAAATACATTACTATTCCTAGCGTCCTAGGTGGTACTAATATCAACTACGGTGTGGAAGTTGATCTACCTGCTGGAACTCAGTTATCTACAGATATTGGCAGAGGTTTCCCTGTTCCTATTACGGCTTTTGTGGATGATACTAATGCTGGTTTAGGTTCTGAAACTGTCCGTAATACAACTATTAACCGTGTATATACTGGTTACTTGAAACTGGAGAAACTCTCCAGAATCTTAGATGCAAATGGACAGCCAGTAGCAGGTGCTGATGGTCAACTTAGCACTGCTGCCAAGAAACCTGTACCTGGAAATATTATTGAGTACGTAATTCAGTACAGTAATATTTCTGAGCCACAGTCTGGTAACGGTAATATTATTTTGAATGCCAGTAATGTGGTGATTAATGAAAATGGTGTGGTATCTCCTAACAACTGGGCATTAGATAACGATAGTAATGGCCAGATTGATACCAGTAACATTATTGGTTCAGCCACTGATCCGAATGGTAATATCCAGTTCTTTAACGGTAATCCAGCTACTACCTCTGGTAGTGACCAGACTGGAACTACTTTAACTACCGACGTGACTAGATATGTCAATACTGTAACTGGTCAGGTAGCACCAGGTCAGCTAAGAACATTTACCTTCCGTCGTAAGGTTAACTAGAGTTTTGCAGAGTTTGTAGTAAGTATTTTAGTGCTGAGAAATTCAGGACTAAAGTCCTTACTACAAACATGGGAATTATATATCTAAGAGTTTTTGAGGCAATTTAAATGAAGGGTATTTTTATTGCAGGTATGGGAGCATTTGCTCTGATTGCCACTGTACCATTTATCGATGATGTACCAGGAGTAGCTGCTTTCTGGTCATCTAGCAGTGTGGTGGCGCAAAATATTCAAAATCAACCACAATTGCAATTGCGCTTAGAGGCACAAAAGCAAGTTGTGACTAAAGACCAACAAGGTAAACAAAAGGTCGCATGGCAAGCGTTACAAGGTAAGGCTGTGGTACAACCGGGGGATATATTACGTTATACATTGAGTGGGGAAAATAAGAGCGATCGCCCCATTAAAAATCTCACTCTCAATCAACCCATTCCTCAAGGGATGATGTATGTGTTGAAGTCTGCCAATATGAGTAATAAAGATGCCAAAATTACCTACAGCATTGATGGCGGACGTAGTTTTGTAGATAACCCCACAATTAAAGTTACCCTCCCTGGTGGCAAAGTTGAAACCAAACCAGCACCAGCAACTGCTTATACTCACATCCGGTTGCAACTTCCCTCTGTAGCAGCAAAAACTACAGTTCAAGCAACTTATCAAACTCAGGTACGCTAACTGACTGGTTTTGTACTGTTTTTGGGCAACATTTACTCATTAGTCAGCCTTTGTTTATTAATTGATCGTGATGACATCTGTTGACTAGATAATTCGTAGTTCATAATTTGTAATTCGTAATTGATGAAAAATCTACATCGTACATTTTTTCAAGATGCGATTTATCGCATCTTTAGATGAAGCTTTTTGTCTTGACCTCTTAATTGGGGCTTCTGATGTCTTTGGGCTGGAGATAATTATCACTTTTCAATAAATGTCTTTATTAATAAATGTAAATATCAGGGCGTGTCTGAGGAGATAAGTCAGTGAACCGTCCTCGTAACAAGAAAAAAAATACTTTTGGTAGTAAATTCTATCAACAGTTAACAGCAACAATCCTGCTTGGCAGTTTGTTACAAACGACCATATTCATCCCAGCCACTGCACAAGATGCTCGTGTGGTCAATCTCACAAATCAAGCTACTTATACTTATCAAGATACTGCTAGCAATAATCGATATGAAGGACTTACTAGTCAGATTAATTTAAATCCTGAGCCATTAGTTGACCCATTAGGACGCATTTTAGGTTGTGGAGGTGCGCTTTTACCAGATTACACAGGTTTTTCTGTGGGTGTATATGAACCTAATCCTAATGATCCAACGGGGACAGAATTAGGGCAATTAGTTTCTCTAACCCGCACAGAAGTTCCTGATATTCCTAATAATAATATTCCTGGTGGTAAAGCACCAAATAGTGAAAATATTAATCCTTATTTCATTACTAATAATCCGGCTGGTGTCTATAATTTCTTACTTGATCCAAATAAAGGTCAAACTGATCCAGGTAGGACTTATATTTTTGTAGTTAATCCCCCAGCTAATTCTGTTTATCAGCAACGACGCATCAAGATTGAAATTCTTGATAGCGCAGGTGCAGTTAATAACAGTATTGTCCGTTATATTGCTACCTCTTTAGATGGTCAACCAATCAGTCTCACTGGCGAAACCAGAGTAGAAAGCACAGTGGTCTTAGTTCCAAATGCAGAAGTAGTGGGATTGGACTTATTAGCTTTTGAATTTACTACTAATATGTGTCAAGCCAGTCAGATGCAGATCATCAAAACAGGCGATCGCGCTGCGGCTGAACCAGGCGATACTGTAATCTATCGCCTATCAGTCCGCAACTTATCTGATGCGGCTTTAAATAATGTAGTTGTCACCGATAATTTACCTTTAGGATTTAACTTTTTACCTAAATTTGTCCGGGGAGAAATTGATGGTCAGCTAGTCGCCATCACTTCTACACGTAATGGTAGCACTGTCACCTTCAACACAGATGTCAGTATCCCCGTCGGGAAAGTGCTAAATATTGCCTACGCAGCACAATTAACGACTGACTCTCTGCGCGGTACTGGAAGGAACAGTGCGATCGCCAATGCCTTACGTGCTGACAATGGTTTTAGTATTAAAGATGGCCCAGCTACCCATCAATTAAGAATTCGTCCAGGCATAGTTTCTGACTGTGGCACAATTATCGGTCGTGTGTTTGTTGACAAAAATTTCGATGGGGAACAACAACCAGGAGAACCAGGAGTTGCCAACGCGGTAATTTTCTTACAAGATGGCAACCGAATTACTACCGATCCCAATGGTTTGTTTTCCGTAGCTAACGCCTTACCTGGAAGTCACGCCGGAGTATTAGACCTCACCAGTGTTCCCGGTTACAAACTCGCGCCCAACAAAAAATTCCGTGAGCGTAATAGTCAATCTCGCCTAGTGCGCTTAGAACCAGGAGGCTTAGTACGGATGAATTTCGCCGTTACTCCGATCGCTGAGGAGGTAGTTAAGCCATGAAACCTGTAACTAATTTCAATTTGAGGTTCATGGGAGTGATGGTAGGGGCTTTTAGCTGCGTTTTGTATCCGGCTATAGCTCATAGTGCAACTGCTGATACTAATAATCACCCAGAATTTTTACCAGAGTTAGAAAACCCCTCGCCTTCGACAAAACAAGAAGCTTTAAATATCCCCCCTTCCCTAGTAGGGAAGGGGGTTAGGGGGTTAGGTCAAATGACCACTCAATCAAACGAGCCAGTTCCCCTAGAAGCAGGAAATAAAGAAATACACAACGAAAATATTCAGATTTCTGAAAACGCCATCCCACCATTTCAACCATCACCAGATATTGAAGTACCATTAGGCTTAAGCAAACTCACCGTACCCATCCCAGACAAACTTCAAAAAATTCCCACCTTCCAACCAGCCGACGAAACACCGTTACCTAGAAGCTTAAGTAAGTTAATAGCAGCAGAACCAGAAAAGAATGGTGAAAGGGCAGAAAATACTTCCCAATCCCCAATAAAAATCCTCACCCCCACTGCTGACAGCGTTGTAGATGTCCCAGCAACTACAGTAACAGTGCAGTTTCCTGTTGGTAGTCAAGTAGAACTGCGGGTAAATGGTGCATTAGTCGATGCTTCTTTATTAGGAAAAACAGAAACCGATGCGAATACAAACTTAGTAACGCAGACATGGTATGGAGTCTCCCTTAAAGACGGCGAAAATACTCTCTCTGCCCAAATCATAGGAAGTACAGAGACACCTGTCACAACCAGGGTAGTAGTGAGGGGAACAGCCAGTAAATTAACGATAGAAACCGTTGAGTCTCGTATCCCGGCTGATGGACGTTCAATTGCGACAATCAAAGGTCAACTGCTAGATATAAATGGAAATCGATCGAATCAAGATGCGATCGCTACTTTAATCCCTACGGCTGGCGAGTTAGTAGGGGCAGACTTGAAACCAGAACAACCAGGGTTTCAGGTAGAGGTGAAGAAAGGAGAGTTTACAGCTCAATTGCGTTCTGATCTCAAAGCCCAAACTGTGAGAATTAGAGCGGTAGCCAATGATTTAGAAGCCTTTACCCAATTGCAATTTGAAACAGCACTGCGTCCTAGTCTAGTAACTGGGGTGATAGATGTGCGTTTAGGTGCAAGAGGGACAGACTATTACGGTAGCTTCCGAGATTTTCTCCGTCCCGATCAAGATACAAGCACCCAATTAGATTTTAAATCCTCTATCTTTGCTACGGGTACTCTGGGCGACTGGTTATTTACGGGTGCGTACAATAGTTCTCGCAGCCTCAACGAAGATTGCAACTGTGATAATCGACTGTTTAGGAGTCATCAATTTAGTGAACAAAACTATCCTGTCTACGGTGATAGTTCCAAAGTTGATGTCGTTGCACCTTCTATTGATAGCCTATATCTACGCTTTGAACGTTCCACTCGTATCCCTGGAACTGCGCCTGATTATGCGATGTGGGGTGACTACAACACAGAAGAATTTGCTCGTTCTTCTCAGCAGTTCACCGCTATTACTCGCCAACTCCACGGCTTTAAAGCCAATTACAACTTAGGAAATCTGCAAATTACAGGTTTCTATGGTAATAATTTAGAGGCTTTTCAACGAGATGCGATCGCACCTGATGGTACTAGCGGTTATTATTTCCTCTCTCGTCGGCTATTAGTTCCTGGGAGTGAGAATGTTTTCATTGAGTTAGAAGAATTAAATCGCCCTGGTTCAGTATTACAACGGGAACAACTAAATAGGGGGAGAGACTACGAAATTGATTACGATCGCGGTACTCTAATTTTTCGTGAACCAATTCTGCGTACAGATATTGACGAAACGGGACAAGTTCTCGTCCGGCGCATTATTGTTAGCTATCAATACGACGGTGACAACACTGATAGCAACATCTATGCAGGCCGTCTGCAATATAACTTTTCCCGCACCCTCAATCAAGAAAGTTGGCTAGGGGCTACCTATATCCGAGAAAACCAAGGAGTACGCGGTTTTGAACTTTATGGCGCAGATGCCATGATCTCTTTAGGTTCTCAAGGTAAGTTAACCGCAGAATATGCACATTCCACCAATGATTCTGACATTATGGGACTGGTAAGCGGCGAAGCTTACCGCTTAGAAGCCCAGGGAGAGATTTTTAAAGGTTTACAAGGTCGCGCCTATTATCGCCACGCCGATACAGGTTTTGCGAATAATGCCACTATTAGCTTTGTTCCTGGTCAGACTCGTTATGGCGGACAGTTAACAGGGAGAGTTTCTCAAACTACCAATATTCGGGTGCAGTACGACCATGAAGATAACTTTGGGATTGCACCGCAACCCCTAGATACCTTTGAAGAATTATTTTCACCGCGCTCAGAAGCTATCCCCGGTAGTAAAGTTGATAATTCCCTCACAACTATTTCTGCGGGAATACAACAACGTTTGGGTAAAGCTATTGTAGATGTTGATTGGATTCATCGCGATCGCCAAGACAGGATTTCGACTAACGCCTTAGAAAGTACATCCGATCAATTGCGTAGTCGTTTCACCTATCCCCTCACCAATAAACTAACTTTCCAAGCCCAAAATGAACTCACCTTATCTTCCCAAAAAGATATAGTCTACCCAGACCGCACTATCTTAGGACTAAATTGGGCTGTTGTTTCTGGTGTAAATATTAGTCTTGCCCAACAATTTTACACTAGCGGTCAATTAGAGGGAAATTCCATCACTAGTTTAAGTGTCAACGGCGAACATAAACTAGGTTCAGATACTACTTTAACTGGTCGTTACTCCATTATCGGAGGGGCTAACGAACTGACTACCCAAGGTGCTGTAGGTTTAAAAAATCAGTGGATGATTGCTTCTGGATTGCGGCTAAATCTGGCTTACGAACACGTCTTTGGTAACTTCTTCAACCGCACCGCCGCCGGTCAACAATTTGCCCAACCATTTGCACCTGGACAAATTGCTGCTGCTATTGGATTTAATGGTGGTGATAGTTACAGTGTTGGCTTGGAATATGCTGATAATCCTGAGTTTCAAGCTAGTGCGCGTTATGAACATCGCACTTCCTCCGGCGGTTCTAATACCGTGATTTCCGCCGCAGCTTTAGGTAAAATCTCCCCTGCGCTGACGGCTTTGGTGCGTTATCAGCAAGCCAACTCTTCTAATCAAAAACTCTCTGGATTGGGTGATACGGTGAACTTGAAGTTGGGTTTAGCTTACCGCGACCCCACCGACGATAAATTTAATGCTTTGTTGCGTTATGAATATCGTCAAAACCCGGCGATTATCCCCGACACGATTCTGTTAGGTAGTGGTACGGGTTCTCAAGACCATACCTTTGCTGTAGAAGCAATTTATGCACCTAATTGGCAATGGGAATTTTATGGTAAGTATGCACTGCGTAATAGCACTTCTTATTTAGCGAATGACTTGGCGGGTACAAGTACAGTAAATCTGGGACAATTGCGTGCTACTTATCGCTTGGGATATAGCTGGGATTTAGTCGGTGAGGCGCGTGTAATTAGTCAAGCTAACTATACTGAGACGGGTTTTGTTGTGGAAGCAGGTTACTATTTGAGTCCTAACCTACGTCTTGGTGCTGGTTATGCTTTTGGGAAAGTTGATGACCGTGATTTTTCTGGTACGCGATCGGCGGGGGGGCTTTATTTGGGTTTGACGCTTAAATTGAATGAATTATTTGATGGGTTTGGATTACAGAAACCTGTAGCGCGTTGACGGTAAATGTTGGGACGTTGCTTTTATAGAAATTTATTTATGAATAATTATCAGAAAAATATTCAAAAATTCGGCGGGTTATTAATAAGTACAACATTGGTACTACAACCTACTTTAGCTCAAGCTCAGATCCAGCGATCGTTTCTTAACCCTAGTTTTGAACAACCTGTTTTTAGTAATAGCTGTTACATTCAAGTGGATGAAAGCCAGATCCCTGGGTGGACAACAACCCATAACACCAAGCAAGGGACAGCTACTTGTGCAACTACTGGTTTTACCACATTGGGCAAAATCATTGAGATTTGGACAAAGGGATTCAGTAGTGTTAACACAGCAACTGGTGCAGGAAATCAATTTGCTGAGTTAAACGCTGAAGAAGAAGCTTCTCTTTTTCAAAAAATGTGTTTAATCCAAGGAGAAACTGTTAATTTTTCTTTGTTACACCGTGGGAGAGGTAATGCAAATGTTCCAGATGTAGCCACCTTCTCAATTGGTGCAACTACTTTTGGAACATTTTCTACAACCAATAACGGAACAGTACCTAATGCTACGCCAATAGCAGGAACTAATACAACTCTTACTTCACCTGTCTCTGCTGGTAATGGTTGGGTGCGTTACTCTGGTACTGTTATTTACAATGGCACAAACGGTATTCAAGATGTGGGATTCAAAGCCGTATCCACTGGAAGTGGTAGCAAAACGGTGGGTAACTTTCTTGATCAAGTAGATTTCTATGGTTTACCTTTTATTGAGTTTACTACTGGTTCAGGGGGTAGTCCTGAATCGGAAACTACACCTACTACCAATCCTGCCAGAATAAGGGTTGTTGGTTTGGTTACATCGAATATAAATGTTCCTATTAAAGTCACTGGTGGTACAGCAATTCTGGGTACAGACTATACCACGCCGACTGGTACAACTGATTTTACTGTATCTATTCCTGCTGGTAATTACGATGGAGGCAGTGGCAGTATTTTTACTATCCCAGTCACAATCACTAATGATGACATTTCTGAAGGTGATGAGACAATTGAATTCACAATCCTATCTTCCAGTCAATATATCCAGAGTTCTACAACAACTTGTGGTGGTGCGCCAATACTCACATCTACATACACAATGTTCGACGATGATTTCATCACTGGTAAGGTATGGGATGATGCAGATGGTAGTGCTAACAATACGTTCAACAATATCAATACTGGCACTGAAGCAGGTACTAATGCTGGTGGGTTAAATGCGATTTTGATCAATGCTAGCGGTAATGTGATTGCAAGCACTCCCATTAATGCAGATGGCACTTATCTTTTTAATAATCTTTCCGGCAATCAAAACAACGTCAAAATTATTTTAAGCACAACTACTGGCATAGTCGGTGCTGCTGCTCCTGCACCATCGCTACCTGCTAATTGGACAAATACAAGTCCAGTAACAACAGCACCTTTCAATACTCTTAACACTAGCATCACTGGTAAGGACTTTGGGATTGAGCAGTTGCCCAATACTAACAGCATTAGTGCATCTCCACAAAATAACCCAGGCGGAACAAATAAAGTGCAAGTACCAACCCTATCAGGAACTGACCCTGAAGATGGCAATCTTGGCTCTGGCAAAAGCTTTAAGATTGTAACTCTGCCAACTAATGGGACACTGTACTACAACAACATAGCTGTGGTAGCTAACCAGGTAATTAATAGCTATGATCCAACCAAACTGACACTAGACCCAAATGATGGTGCAATCACAGTTAATTTTACCGTAGCAGCAGTGGATGCGGCAGGAAAAGAAGATCCTACGCCTGCAACAGTAACTATGCAGTTTACATCTGCTACAGTTGGTAATTCTAAATTACTATTAGTCAAACGTATCACCCGCATTAACAACCAAGACTTCACTAATATTGTAGATGGTAGTAGTAATGTAAATAATACTGATACTAATTATGTAGCTGCACCACGGGATACTGATGATAATGATTCCAAGTGGCCAGCTAATTATTTACGCGGTTTAATTAATGCTGGGACTGTTAAGCCAGCAGATATTTTAGAGTACACTATCTATTTTCTTTCTAGTGGTCTAAGTAATGCAGTTAAGGTTAAATTATGTGATTTAGTACCTAATAATACGACATTTTTGCCTACTGCGTTTAATGGTTTAACTCCCAATGATGGCGGTTTAGCTGATGCAGATCAAGGGATGGCTATGGCAGTGGATTCTACTACCCCGACAGTATATTTTAGTAATGTAGCAGATAGCGATCGCGGCACTTTTTACCCAGCGAATGATCCCAATACACCCAGTTTCTGCAATAACATTGGTAATAATACTAATGGGGCTGTAGTAGTAGAGATTACCCGCAATTCTATTTTACCTACCTTATCACCAGATTCTTACGGCTTTGTACGCTTCCGGGCTAAAGTCAAATAAATTAAATTACCTGTTTATTTGCTAATTCCAGTGATTTTTTTTCAATTGTGAGAAATTGAGGAGATGTCTCGAATAATTTAATGAAAGTCTGTAAACCAGATTTTAGAGACCACTGAGGTGTAAAATCTAAAAGTAAAGATGCACTTGAGATATCAGCTTGTGAATGCTGAATATCTCCTGGACGAGCAGGCATGAAATTAGTTACTGATTGGTGATTAGGAAAACAAGTCTTGAGAATATCAACCAGTTCAATCAAAGAGGTATTTTTTCCATTACCTAAGTTACAAATTAAAGAAGATCCCAATTTCAAGGGAGTCATTAAAGCTTTTGTAAATCCATTTGCCACATCTTTAACATATATAAAATCTCGTGTTTGAGTACCATCTCCATAAATTGTTATGGGTAAACCTTGCTGCATGGCATCGATAAAGATGGAAATTACACCAGAGTATTGGGAATTAGGTTGTTGTCTGGGGCCAAATACATTAAAAAGGCGTAATCCTACAAATGAAAAACCTAATTGTTTAGCAAATAATTTGGCATATTGTTCGCAGACCAGTTTTTGTAGGCCATAGGGAGAAATGGGGTAAGTCTGCTGATTTTCGGAAATTGGTAGTTGCGTTGGATTGCCATATACAGCTGCGGAACTGGCAAAAACTAGTCTGGGAATGTTTAAGGCTTGGCAAAGTTGAATTATGGCGATCGTTGCTGAAAGATTATTGTGATGAGCCTTTAGTGGTTGCAGCCAAGATTGAGTAACCGATGGAGTAGCTGCTAAATGAGCAAGTCCATCAATCTGCTCGATAAAATCCTGGGGTTGACATCTGGATATATCTTTTATTAGTAGTTTGAGATGAGGATGCTCAGGTAGGTTTTGTAAGCTACCTGTCGATAGGTTATCAACTACAGTGACATGATGACCATCTGACAAAAGTTGTTCTGTCAGATGAGAGCCGATAAAGCCTGCTCCACCAGTGACAATAAAGTGCATAATTTTGGAGTGTGTTTAAAAACAAATATTTTCATCAGGTTTGGAGATAAACTTACGTTCATCTCTGCATTACTCTGTTTCCTATCGGAGCGGGCAGAGCTTATTTATATGGTGAAACGCCACACCAAATCTATGATTTGGTGGTCTACTCTAAACTAGGGATCTACAGAAACAGTTATCACCAACGATTTTTCATGATGGGTCTGAATCCTCACTAATTGTTTCTAAATCTTGAATTCTTTATTGAAGAAGGCGATCGCAAATCAATTTTCTGTAACTTATTTCGTCCCATTTCTATTCAAAGTAAGTAATTTGTAGGAATGGACAAAATTAATAACTCTGGTAATAAGAAGTTGTTGCAATTGACCAAATTTTTTAATTTTCCACTGGAAATACCTGTTCTTCTGAAATAAAAAGTACAAAATTGGATGAACAACTAGTAGTCTTTCCTTTCTGAATACCCGCCATACTTTGCTGTCTTTGATACCCTGTTCAACTAAATACTGTCTTACCCAATTCAGGAAAGTGAAACGTGCAGCATATTCTTTACCTTTTTGCTCTACTGCTGCTTGGCAACAACTACTAGGATGTTGTCGATATTTATACCAAGACTGACTTGCTACGAATACAGGGAATTGAAGACAAACCTTTGTACAAAAAACTTGATCTTCATATAGACCTCGAAATATTTCTTCAAAGCCAGCAACTTTTTCTATGACCTGACGGCGTACTAACATTCCCGATATGCCAATTTTAATTTGTAATAAGAGTAAGAACAGCGTTGGTGGCTGGATTAGAGTATTAATTTGTACTCTAGAGTCTTCCATAGACACAATAGGAGTGTCGAAAAAGTCATGTCTCATATCTTGAGGATTTCCAGTCCAACTGTACCACCACTGAATTGGCCCATAAACCATAGCAGCTTCAGGATGGGAATCTAAAATAGCGGCTTGTTCCTCTAAAGTATTTGGTATCCAAATATCATCGGCATCTAAAAAGGTAATATATTCGCCTTTGGCGTGGCGGATACCTAAGTTACGAGTTGCACTCATGCCGCGATTCTGATGTCCTTCATGTTCTAAGTAACGGACTTTTTCAGGATATTTCTGTGTGTAGCCTATAGCAATTTCACTACTACCATCGGTAGAGCCATCATCGACTAGTAATAGTTCCCAGTTCTCATAAGTCTGGGCAAATATGCTTTCTATTGCTTCTACAAAAAACTTCTCACCAGCATTAAAGAAGATGATGATGCAAGAAATCAAAGGTTTGCTAGTCATAATTAAAAAAACCTTGATAACCAATGAGCAAAGGTTTCGCCGTCCCAATCTTCAACTACGAAACGAGGTAAGAGAAAAAAGTTACTATGCTGCTGAACTTTACCAACAATGCTAGAACACGCACAGGTAAATCCAGCTTCTTTGACAATGGAAGTAGTCTCAGTGGTGTAACTCCCATTAGGATATGAAAAACTCGTGATTAGATGCCCTAATATTTCCTCCAGGTGGTTTTTACTTTGCTGAATTTCATCCCGTTGCGAGACTATGGGAAGTTTAGAAAGAAACGGGTGTGTTATGGTGTGTCCACCAATTTCGATCAATCCCCCTGACTCTAATGCAAGTATTTCTTCGTTGGAAAGGGAGCGATGGGTTGATCGACCTACAGGTTCAGCGTTTGCCCAGATAGCTAGTTCATCTAGTAACTTACTTCGCTCATTTACAGATAAAAACTGCAACAGTTGATACAGTGAGCGATAGAGAGTATGTCGTAGAGTAGGACATTCTCTGAGTTTTCTGCTTATCCGCCAATGGCGATCGCGCTGACGATCTGCTTCACTGTAATGTGTTGCTTCTCCTAATTCCCATTGGTAGCTTCTGCCATTAATATCTAACTGGAGTAAGTCCGGTAATGTAACAGGTTGCAATAGCAGTCTGTCTAGCTCATCCCACCAAAATTCACACTTTTGGTCAATACCACCAGTGGTCACAAAAACTGTTGCTGGGATATCATATTTTTCTAATAAGGGTTTGGCATGATAGAAGTTATCTGCGTAACCATCATCAAATGTAACGACAATTGACCGGTTTATGTATTGGCGATCGCCAAGTCTTTTTGTCAATTGCTGTAAATGCAGAGGATAGCCATATTGTCGTAAAATCTCTAAATGTTCGGTAAAGTGCTTTGGTGTTACACATAATGACCAAGGGTCTGAATTTACTTCAGCTACACGGTGATACATTAAGATCAGCGCACCAGGGGAAATTTTATTTTTTAGCTGCCCAACAGTGTGTTGAACTTTGTTGTTGAGTCTGCCTAGAATCATTGGTTTCACTATTTCACGGCTCTAGCAGTAATTAAAACCTGGTACTCAGGGTTGTGATAGTCTAGCTTTGATTGCTCTAGTTCTTCAGTTACGATACCGTGCAAAAAAGCGATCGCACTCAACACGTTTCCATAGGCTGTAACTTCTATTTTCTCTTGGTCAAAAGCTTCCTCAAATAATCGTTGTGTAGAGAGCGTTGTGAAACTCCAGTATTGACCCCAACGAGTCATATCGTCATGACTGATTTGGGTAATACCTGGTACAGTAGCAAGTAAAACACCCCCTGGCTTGAGAATGCGGTGAAGAGTTCTAATTGCGGCTCGTACATCGTAGATAAATGGCAGTGTTTGAGTCAGAATGATACAGTCAAAGGTGTTAGAAGGTAGATGATCTGCCTTAGTTAAATCTGCGACAATAGTTGCCTTTGGATTACCTACTTCTACGTGAAGTACGTCACTTTTAGTAATGCGATCACCACCAAATTTGTCTGTGTAGAGGGGTTCTTTAATCTCTAGTACGTGTCCTTGAATAACTTCAGCATAACGAGCCAAAAAATTTTCAATATAGTAGCGGTCAATAGCTAAACCCCGATCTAAACCGAAGTTAGCTCTAATGGGCTTGACTCGTCCTAAGCTACCAAAGTTTATCTTTCCCACTGGTGAGCAACCATAGCGTATATCTCGTAGCCAATGGTATACAGGAGTTGGCAATTTTTTAACCAAGCTGATATTCATGATGCCACCTCTGGTTTTACTGTCCTAACAGTAATTAATACTTGGTATTCATCATCTTGGTAATCGAGTTCTTTCTGGCGTAAATCTTTTACAGCAAGTCCTTGCAAAAAGGCGATCGCTGCTAGAACGTTACCATGAGTTTCAACTTGAATATTGGTTTTAGGAAACTTCTCTTCAAATAACAACTGTGCTGATTGAGCCGTTAACGCCCAACACCAATCATCACCCCATTCGCATTTGACTACTTGGCTAATACCAGGAACGGTTACTAGCAAAACACCACCGGGTTTCAAGATGCGGTAGAGAGTTGCTAGAGCTGCTTGCATATTGTAGAGAAGGTGTAATGTCTGCGTTAGAACCACACAGTCAAAAACATCTGATGGAATATGGTCTGCGTTAGTCAGATCGCCGATGATAGTTGCCTCTGGGTTCCCTTCGATTACATGTAGTACGTCACTTTGAGTAACGCGATCGCCACCAAATCTACGTGTATATGATGCGTCGCCAATCTCCAATACTCGTCCTTGGACATCATTAGCCTGACGCTCAAGAAAATTTTCTATATAGTAGCGATCGATGGGAAGACCTCGATTGTAGCCAAAATCCCGACTTATAGGAGTCAAACGTCGCAGAGAGCCAAAATTTACCATTCCTGTTGGTGGACGATATTTCTCACCAAATAATTGAGAACCTAACCAACGATGGAAAGGTGATGGTAATGTTTGCTGTGCTATTTGCTTCAATTGTTTTTTATTCATGAGAATTAGGTTTTTAAAATTAAAACTCATCCGTTCTACAAAATGTTGGGCACGCTTTGTTAGTTTTGACAAAACTGGATAGTGATAAGGTAATAACTGTTCTTGAAGAGCTTGCCAGACCTCTGAATCTTTGACTCCCTGTTCAGTCAAATGCTTCTCTAACCAGGTCAAAAAAAAGAAACGTCCTTCATATTCCTGCTCTGTGTTCTGGGTAATAGAACAGCAGGAGTTTGGATGTCTTCGATATTTTGCCCAACATTCATTCGCTACGAATACAGGCGCTTTAAGACAGACTTTGGCATAAAAGACTTGATCCTCATAGAGTCCACGAAATCTCTCTTCAAATCCACCGATCACCTCTAGTATTTCACGTCTGACCATGAGACTACAGGTACAAGGTACAGCACCGCCATTTTGTAAAAATAAGGTTAGTAGTGTTGGAGGTTTGAACAAAGTATTAGGTTTTTTAGTTAGTTCTGCCACTTCGTCACAAAATTCTTTTTGAGTATCCTCTGGATTTCCTGTCCAGCTATACCAATATTGAGTATTGCTATAAACCATACCAGCTTCAGCGCGAGTATAGAGTATTGCTACTTGTCGTTCCAAATTTTGCGCTAACCAAACGTCATCAGCATCTAGAAAAGTGATGTACTCACCTATAGCGTTACGAATGCCCAGATTGCGTGCAGCACTCATACCTCGATTCTGGTGACCTTCATGTTCTAGGTAACGCACTTTCTCAGGATATTTTTTCGCATATTCATGAGCAATTACAGTGCTGCCGTCCGTAGAACCATCATCGACCAATAATAGTTCCCAATTTTTGTAGGTTTGGGCAAATACACTTTCTATTGCTTCTTGAATAAATAACTCAGCATTTAAAAAAATGGTAATTATAGACACTAATGAATTGCTGTTCATTTCATTATCGCAAAAGATATTTTAGGTTTCATTACAAATTCAGTTCTGTTCCAGTTTCAGTTTCTCTTGAGTTATGTATTGAATCTCTCTTACTAGCCGCGATCCTATAATTAACTTAAGAAATAAGCGCATAACTTTTTTAGTCAGCAAAATTCTAAAATTCAGGCAAAAAGCTCTATTTAAAAGCTGCCAAGTATTATACTTATCTTGCTCCAAGTAGTAGTAAGCTAGCTCTAATAGCTGATTAATAAGTTGAGTAGAAACTTGGTTACGATGTTTTTTACACTCTTCCCGGTCAAGATTGTAGTAATTGCAAAAATCTTGGTGTATCTTGAAGATTTCTTCTATAGTTTGATTCAAATATTGTAGATTTAAATCTTTTAGCTCATCTGGAGTTCCTATCCACAACAATGTCATTGCTTTAAAGAATACGCCATCACTCCACGCCTTGGCTTTTTCCCACCCCAGTAAATGTCCTATATTATTACACTTTATTTGCAGTGGCTCATCATCAACTATATTTCCATAAGTAGCTGTCATAGAGCAAGGATTTATTCGCAGCTTAATGAGATATTCGTTTAGATTTGCAACTTGTAGGTGGCGGGCGATTCTCCACCACAAATCATAATCTTGTGCATAAGAAAAAGCTTCGTTGTAAAACCCAATGTGTTTTCCAATGGTGTATTTACGAAACATTATACCACTATGTACAAAAGGGCAATAAAACAAAATATCCCAACGAATTTGTATGCTATTACACGGTAGATTGCACTCTCCAATTAAACTTCCTTGTGGATCGATATCTTTGTACCATGTACCTACTAATGCTACTTCAGGGTGTGTTTCCAAAAAAGCAACTTGTTTAGCTAACCTTTCAGGCTCTGAAATATCATCTGCATCTTGACGAGCAATAAATTCTCCTTCAGCTAATTTCAATCCCTTATTTAAGCTTCGCGTTAAGCCAAGGTTGTAATCGTTATCTATCAACCGAATACGTGGATCATCATAGGAACAAATGATTTCTCGCGTGCTATCTGTAGAACCGTCGTTAATAATTAAAAACTCAAAATCCTGGAAGGTTTGGTCAAGGATGCTATCTATCGCTTCTCTAAGGTAGAGTTCTCCATTATAAACTGGCATCAACACTGTAACTTTAGTCATGTATCAGCACCTTGAAAATAGTAAAAATATTATCCTCTTGGTTTTTTATGATTTTTTGAGCATATATTCAGTGAGCAACTTCAATAATGATGTTTTATTGTTTAAATCTCTACTAACGCTCACTGATGAGTTTTCAAACTCATTTGGTACTTGATTACTTTTTTTATCCAGAATTTTCCACTTTGGAAAATAGTGCGGCTCATTTCTATCAAGACTTTTTGAGAATAACTACACTTTAATGCTTCTTGAATTTGAGTAGTTGCAGCCGTAAAATCGCCAAGGGTTAACATCTGTAATACTAAATCTTGAACAGAGTAAAGAGCGATATTTTCCTTAGCTTTGTTAGATAGTTTCCTAGCAACTAATGTAGGTAAGTAAGTTTGCATAATCTCAGTTGCCATACGTAATTCTTGAGTATCTGCTGCTGTACGGGTAGATATCCGACTAAGAGAGTTTGAATGGATACGATATAAAGCTAGAGGTTCAACTTCATACCACACTGGGTATTGCGCTGCAATTCGTACCCACATCTCCCAATCTTCACCACAGCACGAGAATCGGCGATCGAACCCTCCTAGCTTTTCATATACACTCCGCCTCACGACAATTGAAGGCGTTTGAATGCGCTGTTCAATTGCAATTCGCTCTAACCAGTTGCTCAGAATTCCACTTTCAGGTTGCTCTAAGGCAGAACTTCCTTGATAATGACCATTCTCATCCATATAAAAATGACGGCAGAAAGCAGCACCTATTTCTGGGTTATCTTCAAAAGCTGATTGCAGCTTGCAATAAAAACCCTTTTTTACACAATCATCGCCGTGTAATAAATGAATTAACTTACCTCGAGATCGCTTTAAACAAGTTTCAAAGTTTTTTATATACCCGACATTCTCTGGCTGTCGATAGAAAGCAACGCGCCCTCGACCCAATTCTTCAACCACTGCTTGTGGATCGTCTTTAGTAGAGCAATCATCAATAACCTCTATCTGCATGATTTCCGAACCAGGGTCTTGAGCTAACACGCTAGTTAGTGTTTCGCGCAGATATCTGGCACAGTTGTATGTCGGAATCATAACCGACCAAAGAGGACGGGATACTACCTCTGGTACGGCTAGAATAGTTGCACGGTAAGGATGTGGTTGACTCATGTAATTTTCTCTAGATTAACTAATGCGATAAATGATATAGTCTGGACTGTCTTGAATAACTAGACTATTGCAATTTTGGCACTTCAGTAATGGTATAGGAATAGGTGAAAACCTCTGTTCTATATACTCAAACAATTTTGGGTTTTTCTTAAAAATAAATATTCACGCCGACCTGGCTTGAAAATGCTGCTTCGATGAATATATATAGATATTTTCACACCCATTTTTCATTTGTTTTAGTAACGAATTTGCCGTGACTGCTACTTAAATTGTATTACTTTAAATCACTTTTTTAATTTATGCTTGACAAAATCAAATGTATTGAAAAGCTTTTTTTTGAAGTCAAAATTAAGTTTATTAATTGTAGAATGTTGGTTTTCTATTTTAGTCATTAAATCTTCACAAACAACAAATTTCCTATCATAAGCATCATAGTGTAATTTTGATGCTTCAACTATTCTTGCTGTCCAATCATTTGGAATATCTTGAATATTAAGTTGCTCAAAATCCGATACCAAATTAGATTGGTCAAAAACTAACCCTTTCCAATTTGCTTGTGCTTCGTGACAGAATCCCGACCTGTTTACTATAGCTTCACGACGAGTGTCTATCCTCTTTTGAATTTGCTGTGGAGAACGATACTGATAATGTTTCAGCCATATCCTAACTGGATAGATAGGAGCTTGCCATACGGCTGATGGCCAGCCCCCATCATTTTCGCGCCAAATCCAGTTTTTTTTATATCTAATGAACCGTGCTTCTGACCAGTTATTGATGTAGTAGCGACACTTTTGCTCAACTAGCACATCATCTGCATATAAAGAGGGATTATGATTGTAAAGCTCTAAATCTTTATCTGTGAAGTAGTATTCAAAGCTAGCACTGACAACTAGAATATATTCCTGAGGGACTTTGGCTAGAAATATTCGGGGATCATCTATATAAATTTCATCACCATCCAATCGGCACCACCAGTCTTCTTCAGAGCTATTTGTTCGATAATGATTAAAAATCTCACTTCGTAGATCATCACTAAAAGGACGGCTTTCCTGTTTATAAGGAATAATTTGCTTATATATTTTGGAAAGTTCCAATACTCGCTCCCAAGTTCTATCAGTGCTGCCATTATCATAGACATATATATAATTACACCATTCAGTAGCAGCTTTAAGAGTTTGTGCAATAATATCGTCTTCATTTTTGACTAAACACATGCCGTAAATATTCATATTTTTCAGATTGTCTCTCGTATTTTTAAGGAATTTAAGCGTATTAAATAGTTCTATTAATCCTGTCATAGTAAATCAGGAGTTCTTTCACTGTATTTTCAATAGCAAATTCTTGAACCTTTAACTTTGCTGCTTGACCAATTTCATCCAACCTAGGGTGAATCCATACTTCATTTATTTTGGTAGCTAGTGTATTTACTTCACCTATAGGTACAAGAAAGCCTGTCTCTCCCTCAGTCAGCAGTTCATCAAAACTAGCACCAACTGTTCCAATAATAGGTTTACTCAATGCCATAGCTTCTAAACAAGCATTGGGTAAGTTGTCAATTAGAGAAGGCAAGACAACAAGTTTAGCTCCAGCGATGACCGGATAGAGCTGGGTATGGGGTATCCGATCAATAAAGATGAGTCGTTCTGTATAGTTACTACACAAGGAAAGAGCATATTCCTTCATGGAAGGTGCAAGAGACGATGGTACATCCAGCCCTACAAAGACAGCATGACAGTCTGGATGCTTTTCAAAGACTTGAGGTAGAGCTTGAGCTAATATATGAAATCCTTTATGGAGTTGAAAACGACCGAAGAATAGTAGATATTTTTTACCTTGTAAATATTCATTGAAGATAGATGAATCGCAATCCGAGGTTTCTAAGTAGAAAGGTGTGCGAATGACCTGAACATGAGTTATTTTGGCTTCTTCAGCCAATAGTCGCTTCAGAGTATAACTTGGTGCATAGATATGTTTGATCAGGCGCATCTGTAGCCATTCTAAACACTGCATAATTTGCTCATCGAGAGCGCATGAATCTTCATACATTTCCATCCATACTGGTCTATATGCAGAAATACGTGTTACCTGTGGAATAGGCAAAAGAAGACTAGAAATCACACCACAAGCATTCCAGTCTGGAAACTGAACAATATCGAAAGGCTGCTGTTTGTGTAATTCTAAAAGATTGTGATAAACCTGAAGGCTAAAGTCTAAACATTGTAATGTTTCACTTATATGGTATTGACTTAGTTTATTTAGTATTCGTTGTATTTTTCCTAAGGTTAGGCGATGAATCTGAATACCTTCGTGTTCAAATTCAGATCGATCAATTTCTGAAAGCACTACAATATGAACCTCATGTCCTAAAGACAACAATGCCTTGGCTACTCGATGTAGATAGTTCGCCAAACCACCACTAAAATTTTTTTCAGTGACATATTCTGTCGTCGCAAATCCAATACGCATATTTATGAGTTCAATTAATTTTTTATGAAGATATAGTGGAGACTGAATGCTCTAAGTGTTTTTTTACGTGCTGAATCCTAGTTATACCAAAAAGAATTCCTAGTTATTTTAGATTTGGACAAAAATACTTTTACTATTCTTTTAAAAAGAAGTTGAGAATATCTTTTGCACGATGTGACCAAGTAAAATTATTTACATATTGTCGTGCATTTTCAGCAATTTGGTTGGATAGAATATAGTTTTTTTCAAGAATTTTTAAGGCATCAGCAATAGCCGTGGCTGAATCTGGTTCAACTAAAAAAGCATTATCTTTATGCCGAATAACTCCTTGGAGGGCAGGAATATCAGAAGCAATAATTGGGCGTTGAGCAGCCATATATTCAAACAATTTTAAAGGTGATGTTGTGTAGGCTTGTTCAAAACGACCAGAGTTAGGAAGAAGAAGAAAATCAGAAGCTGCAAGATATTTATATACTTCTTTGTTAGGAACAAAGCCTGCAAAATATATATTTTTTAATCCCTCAGCTTGCTTTTGACATCGTTCGATATCATTAGGCCAACCACCAACTAAACAAAATAGGATATCTGGCAAATATTTTGCAGCCTCAATAACATAAGAAACCCCCTTGTATTCATAAAAATGACCGCAATAAGTTACGATTTTTCGTAAAGGTGGCAAACCTAATTCTTCTCTTGATAACTGCTTGCTAGGAACTTTTATAGTAATTTTATCTACATCAATTGCATCAGACCAAACTAAAATTTTTGTGGCAGGTATACCAGTTTTAATATAAGTATTTTTTAGATATTCGTTTACAGTTACTATTCCAAGTAGATTGGGATCACGAGAAATATTTACAATTTTTCTAAGCTCCCGTGAATCCGCACTAATATGGGTTTCAATAATTGTCTTTAATTTAAGTTTGACACAAATATAACCAGCATCTAATGAACGAGTAAACACTATATTTGGTGATTTAAAGCGAGTATATAATGAAGCACATATATCAAATCGTAAATAACGCCAATCTTCAAAAAAGCATTTATTTAAGAATATGTAAATAGGCAAATGAACTATTTTAAAAGAACAAGGTACTCCGTACCATTCTACTAAATCTACAGATGATATCTGTGAAGGTAAGATACTTCCTGATGTTAGCAAAGTTAAAGAATCTACTTCTCTAGCTAATGCTTCAGCCATCTTCATTGCCTGGAAAGTATGGGCCCATTTGGAAGGTATATTACCTTGGGAGATATAAATTAGTTTCAAGCATTCCTCCTAATATATCATTTGTAATCTTAATTATTTTCAATTAAAATCTTGATTTATAGCTTCATAAATTACTTCAAAATTCTGCTCTTCAAACATTCGCCGAATACAGGTTTATGTATATCTGTAAAAGTCTTAATTTTCTTCATTTTCATGCTGGATTTCACTATAAACGTGCCAAGCAAAATTCACGTTCTATTTGATTTTAGTTCCATTATTTTAAATGAAGATAATTGGGCGATTGAAATTTATTGATACACTAAGGATTAAAGTTAATGTTGCTAACTAATTGCCATTCCCTTGGTTGATAAAATTGACATTCGCTCATTTTACTATCTGCATTTACTACAAATTTAAATGATTCAATAAAATCAAGAGTATGTATAGGTCCTTCTTTTAACTTGATATTTATTGTATATAAGCCAGGCTTCAACCCGACAAAAGGCATTTTTAGCTGTATTTCATGCTTCCCGGTATGTACTTCAAATGAATTTTTATCGTTAATACTACTTAAAAATAATACTGTTTCACCCTCTCCAGCAAACTCTGTAATTTTTATATGTAAACAGATATTCTTAAAATTTTTGTGAGCCTTAAATTTTATACTCAATATTGCTTCTTGTCCGCTTAAAAGAGATTTAAGACTATTGTTATTATAATCCATAAATGCAAGGGAAATAATATCTGCACCTTCGCTTTCATGGATTAATTTTTCTGGCTTTAATT
Organism: Anabaena sp. UHCC 0399; assembly: GCF_034931465.1. Classification (NCBI taxonomy): domain Bacteria; kingdom Bacillati; phylum Cyanobacteriota; class Cyanophyceae; order Nostocales; family Nostocaceae; genus Anabaena; species Anabaena sp. UHCC 0399. The sequence goes on from NZ_JAYGGZ010000029.1 coordinate 56,234, forward strand.
GTAATAAATATGAGTCATATTGATTGTTTAATTCAAATGAGAAAAGTTCTTTTTCATACAATGATGTAACTTCATAAGTGTTACCATAACTTATAAGGTTACCTTGCAACAAATAAACTGAAATGTCACACATTTGTATAATCGATTGTGTATTATGAGAAACTAAGACAAATGATGTTCCAATTTTTCGTAGTTCAGCCAATTTTCTATAACATTTAGCTCTAAACTTAATATCTCCCACAGCCAATACTTCATCTAATAAAAGAATATCAGGATCTGTATGAATTGCACTCGCAAATCCTAACCTAGCAGCCATTCCAGAACTATAAGTCTGCACAGGGGCATCAATTGCATCCCCAATTTCTGCAAACTCTATAACTTCATCAAATCTCTCATCAATTTCCTTTTTAGACAATCCCAAAATTGCCATATTGGCATAAATATTTTCTCGCCCAGTCAAAATAGGATTAAATCCTGCTCCCAAGGCAATTAATGGTGCTACTCGACCATTAATTTCTACACAACCACTATCTGGCTTAATCAAACCAGCAATAATCCGCAGTAGTGTTGATTTTCCACTACCATTTTTGCCAATTAAGCCTACTGCTTCACCTCTTCGCAATTTAAAACTGATATTATTTAACGCCCAAAATTCTTTTTTTCGTAATTTATCAGTCTTTCCCCGGAGTCCTAATAGCTCAGAAGTAATATCCTGCATACCATACATCAAAGATAGCTTGAAATCTCGACAAAACTTTTTAGAAACTTCATTAACAGAAATCACAATATCATTTTCGTTATTCTGTGACTTGGCTGATATTTCTTGCTGATTTATAATAGTCATAATTACGAACTAATCCTCTCAATTACAAATGGCATCGCTAGACGATAGATAATCCAAGCTAATAGCAATCCTAAAATTGCAATTAAACTTGCTATCCAAAATCCCTGTGGGTCTGATATGACACCTGTCGTTGCTAATTCTCGCGTTGTTACTAACAAAGGTGTAACCGGATTTAGCTTCACAATACTGCCAAATACTCCATGACTGGGAACTGGATAAACTACTGGTGTAAGAAACAACCAAAATCCAGTAATTAAGGTTAATCCTCTAGAAAAATCCTGGTATAAAGCACCCATTGGTGCTAACAACAAACCAATAAATGTTCCTAGCAAAACTAAATGAATTAATGCAACTGGGGCTAAAATTAGGCTCCAAGTAACTGGGATATGAAACCAGGTAAATAAACCCATAATTAATATGAGCTTGATACCAAAGTTAAAAAATACTTCTCCTAGTTTGGCAAGAATTAGTGCTTCATGGGGAAAGTTAATTCTTGCCAACATTGACTTGGCATCATTCACTGCTTGGAGTGGCCCATTCAGTGCCTCCGTGAAGGTTTGCCATAGTGTCATACTGAACATAACATAGGCAGGATACGGTAACTCTGTATTACCAATATTGATAACACCATTGCTTTTTGCAAAAGTGAAACCAACTGCCGTAATTATTGGTGGAATAAATGCCCAAAAAATTCCTAGAAATGATTGACGGTATTGAGCATTAATATCTCTTACTAGAAGTCGCCAAGCTAATTCTTGGGAGGCTAATAAATCTCGTCCCATTTCCTTGAACAACTTAAAGGGATGCCGCATCCGACTTTCAGATGTGTAAACAGATCTTGTTGATCCTAATTCTTCTTGTTGTATTTGCTGAGGTCGTTGACTTCTAAATCTATCCATAGTTGGCTAAGTTAATTTGATTCATAATCTCTCACTACACTTAATACAAACTCAATGATTAATAAATATGACTGTTATTTGCAACCTGATTTGATAACTGATTCAGCAGCATCTTTCACTTCAATATTTCAACGACTAGATATAAAAGAATAAAAGATTATCGTGCAAAATTTAAAATCTGCCAACGTAAAAAACGGGTTAGACTTCGTATTGCATCGTAGCCATATGGACCAAAGCAGCGAATTAACAAAATGGCTAAACTCAAGCGGATAAATTTTTGCGAGTAGCGTATTTGTGGATGATGTAACATAGCTTGTTGACAGAAATACATTGATTTTTGGTAGTCACCTTCATCTATAGCTATCCATGCTAGACCTACATTAAGGCTGGCATAAGCTCGGTTTCTTAAATGTAGCAAGTCTAATGGTACAGACTGAAATGTTTTCTCTATGACAATCCGAAGACTTCCAATCATCCGCTCGCGGTTTTTGGACATACTATTGGAATGCTGTCGATAGAAGGTTAAAGGTTCTTTAACTACTGCAAAAGGGTAACGAGCTGAGAGCCTTAACCACATATCTAAATCTTCTGCAGACTTTAAGCTCCGATCAAATAGTCCTACTGTGTCAAAACAACAACGACGAACCATAGATGAACTGCCATTACACATTTCATTGGTTTCCATAAGTTGCTGCCATACATTACCTTCAGGATGGGAAGCAAAAATTCTACCAGTAGGATTGTCCTGCCCATCAATTAAAACCGTCCAGGTATATACCAAACCTACTGTCAGTTTATTATCCAAACAATGCACTTGTTTTTCTAACTTTGTCGGTGCCCACAAATCATCAGCATCCAAAAAAGCTATATACTCTCCTTGGGCATGAATAATGCCTGTATTGCGCGCTCCTGGTAATCCTTGGTTTTCTTGAGAAATTACTTTAACTCGTGGATCTTGTAGACCAGTAGCCCATTCTAAAATATGGTCTGAACTACCATCGTTAATAATTAATACTTCAAAATCTGTAAAAGTCTGCTTTAACACACTATCTACAGTTTTTGGTAGATAGACCATAGCATTATAAGCAGGTATCACAACAGAAACTCTTGGCATTTTTAGTCTCACTTCAAGCATCTTGTGTATAACAGTATGAAATATTTACTTTATGTGTATTTTACTTTATGTGTATTTTAGGTTAGACTTTATTTGAAAAATAATCTATTTCTTGGGATATTAAACCTATTCTTTGAAAGATTTCTGTGAAGCGATGTACATAGGTATGTTCATTCAAAGTTCGCTCATATCCAGCCTTGGCAATAGCAAGACGCTGTTCTTCATTTTCTAAGTAATACTTTATCTGATCAATTAGAACCTCATTAGTGTCAAAGCACTCTACTTCCTGACCTATTCGGTAATATTCATTCAAATTTTCTGCCTTACCAGTCAATAAGAATCCACCGCATCCAGGAACCTCAAAATTCCTTCCTTTGATTTGTTCATAATTCTGTTGGCTGTCAGATTTAGGCTGTTCTGATACAGAATCAACAGAGAAAAAATTTTGAAATTTATCATATAACTCACTGCCTTTTAGTTTTAGCTGATCTCCATATGGAATAAAATCAAGGCAACGAGAAATAAATCTCTTAGTAAGATTGTTTTTTCGTCCGACCATAAAGGAGTTTTGCAGATTTAAGTTGATGCGGCTTTGGTTGAATACCTCAATCATCTCTGTTTGTGATAAGCGCCCTGTCTTCCAGCCGTTTCCCCATACATGAACTTTTATCCCTGATTGCGCCAGTGTCTCAATTACCTGCCTTCTATTGCTATGAGGCTGGCCTATAAAAGTTACATCATATTTGAGTGGCAAATCTAACTTGCGATATAAAAAATGATTACAGCCCCACTGGCTTTTAATCACATTGCGGTATCCTATTTGTTCATATTTTGGCAAAGCACTTTGGGCTGTAGTGACTACCCAATTAAAGCAAGGTGCCCAAAAACAAGAGAAATTTTCAAACCGCCAGTGATCATCAGCGAACCAGTTAAGAGTAATAGTGTCAGTATTCTCGGAAATTTCTCTAACTACTTTTGGATCGAGTTCATTAGTGAATAAAAACGTAAACATCAAGTCAGGTTTTTCTGTCTTGACCACTTCCATTAAGCGATTATTCATGCCTGAATGTCCATGCTTATGCAACAGTGTCATGAAGTCGAAGTACAGAATTTCGTGACCAATTCTAATCAGGGAGTCGTAAAAAGTGCAGTGTTCAAAGCTATAACCTTGTTCTGGTTTACCATAGTTATACTTCATACCAACATAAAGGATTTTGAGCCTATTTTGGCTAATAGTTTGATTAGTAGAAGCTATAGATACATCGGGAATCATTTAATTTTTATCCATGAATAGATGAAACTTTCTTTTCCAAGGCTCGATAAGTGTCTTCTTAGTGTGTAAATCAGTTTCAAAACCTTTGTGTAGATATTAGCTCCAAATAATTGCAATGCCATCACAGCCAAACTCAGGCGAATGTACTCCCAACAATAACGTAGTTGAGGATAGTGTATGAGAGCTTGCTGCCGAAAATTAAGTGCCTGCTTATAATCTCGATCTCTGTTTTGCAGGCATTTCCATGCAAGACGAAGGTTAGCATATCCATAGCTTCGGTTCTTCAAATACAGTAGCTCTGGTGGTGCAGTATGAAATGCTTTTTCTATAACTATACGATAAGCTTTTTCAAGAGATTGCCAGTTTTTGGAAGTATTACTAATGTGTTGACGATAGAATATTAAAGGTTCTTTAATGACTGCAAAAGGATAATGAGCAGCAATGCGAATCCACATTTCCCAATCTTCGACATCAACAGGGTATTCATTCTGGCGAGGTGAAAATCCCTCTACAGTTTGAAAACACAAACGACGAACCATAACTGAAGAACAAGCTACTGTATTTTTCTCAACTAGTTGTTTCCATGCACTACCTTCTGTATCTGAAGCCATTATTCTGCCTGTAGGTTTTCCCTGCTCATCAATTACAGCCATCCAACTATGTACTAAACCAATTGTTGGATTATTATCCAAAAAACTAACTTGTTTTTCTAATTTAGTTGCGTCCCAGAGGTCATCAGCATCTACAAATGCTATGTATTCTCCTTGAGCCTGACTAATACCTGTGTTACGTGCTACAGATACACCTTGATTTTGCTGCGAAATGAGTTTTACTCGTTTATCAGTTAGATTCAATACCCATTCTTGAATATTGTCTGAACTACCATCATTAATGATTAATATTTCAAAATTAGTGAAGGTTTGCTGAAATACGCTAGACACAGTTTCTGGTAAATACTGCATCGCATTGTAGGCTGGAATTATAACAGAAACTTTTAGCATGGATTAGTCTTCATCTATTAAATTACCACTGATTATGCTCAAAAATATTCTTCAGTAAAGATGGGTCTTTGGAACTCTTGAGAATACCGTAATCTCTGGTAGCAAATCTTAATTGCAATATCAAACGATCCTTAAGCAATGGGCGAGTCGCTTTATGAAAACAATAAGGATCTTCAATAAAACCATAACCTGCCTCTCCACAAATAGTTAAAACATCTTCATGGTTGTAAAAGCTAAGAACTTCCCGATCTGTCCGTTGAGTTAGAGAAACAATTTGCGTAATCTTTTTTTTATATGGCTACCACGGATGCAAATGTGGGGGCCACTCTGTAAATCTACATCAGTTAAGTAGAATAAAAATCTAAGGCAACTATAGTCATCCGGGTCATAATGAAAGAAACTGGCTGTTTTACTAACATCATAATTTTTTTTGTTAAGAGGAAATGTCCACCAAAGCCTGGCATCTGTGAAAATCGGCTCTGTTTTCATATATTTGGCCGCAATCATTTTGATGCCTGGATCATTACTAAGTCTCTTAATTGGTGGACAAAAAATATCTATGTTGAAGTATGTCGCGGTAGAGAAAGGGGCTTTGTTTTTTTTCTCTGCTTGTTTTTTTTGGGAATAAAGGAAGCCGCATTTGCTATCTAAATTACCATAACAATCTGTAGACATAGCAAACATAATTATTTCTTGAGAAATGATTTTTGGTAGTTTTATACCTAAATAGCAACCATATTTATTTAAATAATTGACAACTCGATCTACGTCAATTTCTTGAAAAAGAGATTTATGTAAATCATAGCGATTTAATTTAGGGGTCCTAGATAATAATTTTATTAAATTTCTCAAAAATACAAATCGACACAATATAGATATCACAGCCCATTGAGGATTTGTGATCGTATGACTATAGTATGCCTGTAACCTTGATATCACTTCTTGAAGTTTTTTTTCAGACTGTAAAAAATTAGTGGTCTGATAACCAGATTCTTGTACTTTAGATGCGTTTTCCCTGGTCTGATAACTTGTTTTCATTTCGGGTTTCATTTCGGTTTTCATTTTGCCAGCCTTCAAACCTCAAAAAGCAGGTAATCAATGAGATTATAGATTAATTGAAAGCGGTAGTAGGCAGTTCAAAATTATTTTCTAAATCACGTGTAGATAAGTCAGTCGAATTGCTGTTTATTAGACGAATAATCTTTGCTGGATTTCCTGCAACTACAGCACCTTGAAGAATATCTTTTACAACTACAGAACCCGCTCCAATAACAACATTATCACCAAGTTTTATTGGCCCAATAATTACAACATTTGAGCCGATATCTACATTGTTACCTATTTGCGGTGATGCACTGATAGAATCATCTGGTAGTTTTTTATTACCAATAGTTGTCGAATGTCTCAAAGTACAATTTGCACCAATTACAGTTTCATGATTAACAACCAAAGCATGACCGTGTTGAAGCTTAAGGCTTGAGCCGATTTTTGTATCCCAAGGTAACTCAATACCTAATATATACTCTACTATAAACTGATAAAAAAAACGATAAATTCTTGATACTTTTTTTCCAAAAATTGGTAAACTTATCACTATTCGATTTAATCGAAACATCAATAAAACCAAACGAGACTTGAAGCTTGTATCCTGATTAATTTGCCAATCTTGAAGTAAGTAATCAATTATCTTATTCATTTTTTTATCCAAAAGAATATCAGCAAAAATTATCTTTAAAAGACTAGACCAGTTAAATTAAAGAGAATGATATTCTATTTATTCAAATGTCATATCCTCTCTAATTTGCTGTTCATTCCAATTCCAGCCAGCAACTGCTAGCAAAGTCCACCAGTAGAAGAATAAGGTAGTATGGCTCCAAATATTTTCGGTAATCATTCCCACAGGTATGGATGTCAGCATAGCTAACAAAATAAAACACAAATTGCGTTGTTTACTCCCATATTGTGTCTGCTGAATTAATAGCAAAAGATGTGTGAACTGAGCAGCAAACAACGCCAAAAAAGATACTAAACCAATGATTCCTCCTTCTACTAAAGCTCGGATGTAATCATTGTGGGGAAGCAGGCTATTACCCGCCACTGGTATACTCAGCCCTAAACCATAACCAAAAATTGGGCTATGTTTCCAAGCATTAAGTAGTAAATGCCATTGAGAAAGCCGCCAATTAAAGCTATTAGAGTCTCCCTGTGACAATAGAATTGCCCGTGATATATCGATGTCTGGATTAAGTAGTGGTGTTTGAGCAATGGAGGCTAGACGTTGTTGTCCAAACTCTGTACTAGCAAATAGGGCAATAATTAACCCCAAAAACAACACTCCACTAATTAGCTTGGCGAGATTTAATCTAGGAGTAATTAAAACTAGAACAAAAACTGCAATCATCATTAAGCTAAACAGGGTCTTGGTACTGACAAGGAAAAAAGAAAGTAAGCCTAACAACATCAGCCAAAACCAGCGTTTTTGTGTCCAGTTCAGCTTCCATAATGCAAGACTGATAAACAGTAACAAAAAAGTTGCAAAGGTATTTGCTGTAACGAAAGTACCTACGATGCGATCGCTTGCTTGAAATATCTGCAATAACCCGATTGCGCTCGGTAAGATGAGAGATAAAAATAGGCTAGAAATCACTTTTTGGGGAGGAAGTCGATCTTTGAGCTGCATTACTAGTAAGTAGACTATTACCCAAGTAAATAGACGTACCCACTCACGGATACTAGCTGGTAAATATGCAGCATCTAGCCCTAAAGCTCCTAGAGGTAGGAGAATAAGCCATAAGCCTTGTAGCAAAACCCAGCCAGCTAAAAACCACCAAAATCCATCAGTGCGGACAGTACGACCAGTTAATAACGACATTACTACATACAGCAAAGTCAGAGCATCTAGCCCAATAGCAAAGGCGGCCGGTATCTGTTGATCTGAGAAGATATCGAGTGAGCTACGCAATATTAATAACCCCAATACTGCTTGTTCAAAATTGGTAAAAAAGTACCAAACAATAACTACTGCAACTATGGCTAAACCCAATAAGATGGGGCTAGCTCCTGCCAAGAATCCTGCAACTATACCAACCCCCACCCCTGCTAACCCAAGTAAGATTCCCAAAGCCAGAGAGCGGCTTGATCTGTGCTTAGTTAACATCTTCAGACCCCAAACGATCGCTAGAAGTGTTAGACATTCCTTGAGTGGTTAAACGCCTTGTTGATTGATAGGCATGAACGGAATTGCGGTAATACTTTTCTGGCTCAGTAGCCATGTCATTCACCACACCTCCCAGTATGGGTATGCCGTTTTTTGTTAATTCTGATACTGTCTTTTGCAGAACATCCTTGCGGGTCAAGTTCGGACGAGTTACCAATATAATTCCGTGACTTTGCTGCGTCAATATGGCAGCATCAATGCTTGCACTTAGAGGAGGAGTATCTATAATTACTAAATCAAAATGTACTGCTGCTTCTGCCATCAGAGATTTCATGGCTGTAGATTCTAGTAACTGAGAAGGATGGTGGTGTAGTTCTCCACAAGTTAAGACTGAAAGATTTTCAATTGCTGTTGGGCGAATTACGTCCATGAGAGATTGACTGTTTTCCAGTACCTCACTCATTCCCGGTGTTGGAGCTAAATTAAACAATCGATGTTGTACAGGTCTATGCAAGTCAGCATCAATAATCAATGTCCGGCGCGATAACATGGCAGAGACAGTAGCTAGGTGGGAAACTACAATTGACTTGCCTTCGCCAGAGAGGGAGCTACTGACAACAATCAGCCGCCCATTCTCAAGACTGCGAAATTCTAGGGTCTTGAGGAGCATTCGATACGGCTCAACCAAACCCATATCACTTAAAAAGCTGTCTGCTGAATCTAGCTTCAGGGTTTTAGCAGTTAGACGTGGTAATATTCCTAGCAGTGGCAACTTGAGTAATTCCTCCGCATCCGACGCACCCCTCAAGGTGTTATCCAACACTTCCAATAACAGCACAATCCCAACGGCTAAAATCATACCGAAGAAACCAGCAATTACTAGCACGACTGACGGCTTAGGTGATGCGGGTGCATCGGGTATTGTCGCCTTGGCAATAACGCGGATATTGCTGACTATTTGAGCCTCTGCAATCCTTGCTTCTTCAAATTTGCTTTGTAGGAATTTGAGAGAATCTGCCGCTTCTTCTCGTTGGCGAACCAGGGTGCTGAGGGCTTTTTGTTTAATTGGTAGTTGTACAAGACTAGTTTGGAGTTTAGTACGCTGGGTTTGGACAGTCTTGAGCTTCTTTTCCACAGCCGATCGCTCGATTCTCTGAGTAATGAGTTGAGATATCAAGGTTTGGGAAAGCTGATCATTGGCGACTGTTTCTGGAGCGATCGCCCTGTTGTTGGGTGACACCAGAGCTAATTTTTGTACATATAACGGACGTAGGGCATCCCGTCGTTGTATCAGGTTGAGCAAAGAGGGATGATCTTCTGTAAAACGCACACGAGTTTCAACTATCTGTGCTTCCAATTCCACCAATTTAGCCCGTAAATTTTTCAGTTCTTCATCATCACCACCACGTACTGCTGAATAGGCATTTTTGAGATTGCCAGCGTTAGTGATTTGCTCCAAGTCACCGATGCGAGACTGGATTTCTTGCAGTTCACCGACAAGAGTCCGCTCTTGACTTTCCACTGTCGCTATACTGTCTACTAGAGTTCTAGTTTGTTCTTCAATAGAGACAATCCCACTTTTTTTTCTGTAGATGCTTTCTGCCGCTTCAGCCATTTCCAGACGCGATCGCTGTTTGGGAACTTCTACTTCTAAAAATTTCCTCACAGAACGAGCTTCGGAACTAATTGCATCCGCGCTTTCCTTGACCATTGTTTCTGATACAGCATTCAGAACTTTGGCAGCCAAAACAGCATCTGGCGATCGGTAGGTCAGTTCTAGTATGTTTGTCGCTGGAATAATTTTGACTTTCAACTTCTGGCTAAGTTCGGCGGTTGTGATTTTTTCTGGAGGGGAAATTTGTGCGATCGCTTTTTGCAAAACCTGTTGCGACTTAATTAATTCTGCTTGAGTAGCCAGTGGGTTAGAACCTCCTGGTGTAGTTGAAGATACTTGGCTGAGGTCGCGTCCCAATTGGGAAACGCTCACCTGTTTTTCATCCAGGATTAGCCTCCCTGATGTTTCATACAAGCGTGGACTAACAGCCAAGTAGACCACTGATCCACCAATAACTGAAGCAAATGTAGCTATGGTGGGTAGACTACGCCGCTTCAAAACCTCTATTAAAGATGAAATTTCTGTTCCCATTAGCTAGCTTTTTTCACCTCAAGTAGTTTGTAGGAAATCACAGACTGATGCCTTCTGGAATTAACACCGATTTTTCATGTGCATATATCTAAATTTATTTTTCTGAGACTGTGGCGTGTTCGGAAATTACTGTTTTCTGCACAACAACTGCAATAGGAGTTTGTCGGATTGAGACAACTTCAGGTATTTTCATGGAATGAGATTCGGGCGTTTTGATATTTGCAGAGGAGTTCAACAGTGTTTTATATAATTTCAAATTCTCAGCCGTAATCTGTTCCCAGCTATAGTTGAGTTCTACATACTTTTGGGCATTACCAGCCATGATTGCTAATTCCTGGGGATGATTCACAGCCCAGTCTAAGCAACTAATACAAGAGTCTAGGTTTCCTGCTGAGAAAAGTACGCCACGCTGTTCACTTAATAACTGCTGATGGGGTGGGATATCACTTGCCATTACCGAGATACCTTCCCGCATCGCCTCCAACATCGCTAAAGGTAGTCCCTCCACATCAGAAGGTAGGACAAATAACCCTGCTCCCCTGACTATTTCTGCGAGGCGTTCGCCTCGCAGTTCGCCTGCTAATAGGACTTCTTGATTCTCGGCAATGATATCTAATAGCTTGGAGACATAGGATTTAGTGTCGCTGATACCACCAGCCAGAACAAGTTTCCATCCTGGTGGTTTGAGTTTACAGAAAGCCTCAATGAGTAAGTCGGGACGCTTTTCTGGTACAAGTCTGCCTAAAAATAGAATATAGCGTCCTTCTATTAATCCTAGAGACGTGCCATAGGCAAAATTAGGGTCTGACTCTGCATAGTTGGCGGGAGCGTTAGGGATATAGACTGTCTGTCTATCATAGGTTTGCAAAAAATAGGATTGCAAATCTTTTGAGACTACTATTAGTCCGTGGGCAAAGCGCACCGCGGCCTGTTCTCCTGCAAGAATCAGACGACTAGAAAAATTACCCCACTTAGCCCTTTGCCAGTCTAACCCCTGGCAGGTAACAACAATTTTTGCCTTCTTGGCGGTCAGTCTCGATAACCAGGTAAATAAAGATGGCCCAAGGGCATGAAAATGAATGATATCATACTGCTTTCCAGAAGCAGCGATCGCTCCTAAAGCAGAGGTAATAAAAGCATCTATGCCTCTAAAATCGAAACTCGGCAAGGAAATAACTTGGACACCCTGAAAGTCATAATTCTCAAACCAACGACAGTCAGTGTAGGAAGATCGGGCGAATAAATCAACACTATGACCCTGCTTTACTATTCGGGGATATACTTCTGCACAATAATGTTCAATACCTCCCTGTTTGGGTGGTAAACCTTTGACACCAATTACGGCTATCTTCATAAATTTGTTCCCAAAACAATTAGTTCGACTACGAACTCACAGATGAGGAGGTTCGCAATTCCCAACGATTGAGCATTTCTCCGTAGATATCACCTATTACAGATGGGGCAGCATAGGGACGTGCTGTTCGTACACAAGAAACACTTGGATAATTTTCTGGATGTAGTAGTACCTGGCGTATACCATCTGCAATAGATTCTGGAGTACGTTGAGAACAAACTACTCCACTACCATCTGTCAACAATTTTGGGGTTTCACCAGTTCGAGTTGTGACGACCGGAGTCCCACTAGCAAGTGCTTCCAGAACTACCAAAGGTAAACCTTCGTATACACTACTGAGGACAAAGACATTGCAGATACGATGCAACTTGGATAGTTCCGTTTGGTTAATCGCTCCTAGCATTGTCACTCTTTTAGTTAAACTGAGGCGATTAATTTCAGCACGAATGTTCATTGCTAACTCTCCATCTCCAGCTATGAGTAGATGAGTCTGGGATTCATTTAAAGCTGCAAATCCACGTACTAACAAAAGTGGATCTTTCTCTGGATGCAATCGACCAGCAAACAGAATAAAACGTGTTTCTGGAACTAAACCCAATCTTAAAGCCAGTTCGCGCCTTTTTATTTGCCGTTCTTGATGACTCAACGGATAGAAAATTTCGTCGTCAAATGAATTTTTGATGTAGGCAATGCGATCGCCCAAACTAGGGTAACGTTGACGATAGAATTCAGCCGAATCACTATTACACGATAAAATTTGGCTAAACTGACGAACTAACAACCTTTCCAAGGCAAAATATGCCGCCGGAAATCTACGCCACAGAATCGCTTTTTTATCCCCCGCAGTTTGCATTTGTGCATGAATGTCGCTGTGAATAAACAGGGTTTTCTCTCCCTGCCAATTCAATGCAGCTAAAGTTGGTTCTAATCTATGAAAGTGCATGAAGTCTGAAGCAAAGCTACGCCCTAAAAGTGAATTTGTATACTTAACTGTGGTTGGTATCAGACTCCGAAAATTATCATTTTCTAAAGTAAATAGAGGCATAAAACAAATTTCTCTACCAGAAAATTCTGCTTTTTGCCACTTCAGAATTGGCTGACACTTATCATGTCCTGTTCCTACAAGGCGCAAATCAAATTCGCTAGGTGCATACTTGATAAACAAGCTAACTAGCGTCTGAATGCCCCCAATACTAGTATGCCAAGGATTGAACTGGTAAAAAATTGTCAAAATAGGTTTATGCATCTAGTCAATCCTAAATAATTAAAAGTTTCTATACTTTTATTTCTCCCTACAACCAATCTTTTGATCAACGAAATTATATTAGTGGAATAAATTCTTAGTTTACTCAATTCTTAAGCATTAACTATATGTTTTATTTCACAGTTAAGCTTGAATATAGTTAGGCTATTTACTGCCAAATTGGTTATAAAATGGCAATACAATTAAGTTCACACACAATAATATACCCTAGGCTTAGAACAAGAAGAAAATTGATTTTTTCTTGATTTGCATTAATTTTTTAATGCAACTATACAGCATATTGCAGATTTATTAGTTGCAGTAATGAGAGATTTTAAACTATTTGTTTAAATGCTTAGAATTAAGCAAATCGAGTGTAGTTGCAATGAAAATATCTAATGGGAGAAATACTTGTTTACTGTATTGCACCTGCATAAAAAAACTAACAAACCAGAGCTTTTATCAAATCTATCTTAAGGTAGATTATTAATCTTTGTCTAAAGAATATGTATGATATGATTAATTGTGTTAAAAGACACTGATAACAGCTATTAACAAGATAAAACCTCTATCAGGAGATAGATTGATATGGCTACTCACAATCATAAAATTCACTCAGTTAATTGTTTATTATTATGCAATTGACTTAAATCAGTTACAAAAAAGGGTTGGAGACTTAGACCCGCCACCAAAGCCTCCACCTTCTTTATGTGGTGTTTTGTCAAGGATTTAACTGATAAATATTTACTGTTCACTGTTCACTGTTAAATTCGATTTGTAGGCGGAATTTGTAGTAGTAGATTATCTTTTAGTAGGACAATTAAAGTCAATAAAAAATAAAATTACGTCACTACGAGTATTAGTTTTTAGAGGGTGTTTAAAAAGAGTCTTTCTATGTCATGTTGAACCCAGCAAAGCGTTCGCGCAGCGTCTCGTAGAGAGTAGACCTCTTGCAAAAGTCAAAAAATGAGATATGTCATTCTGAAAGAAATGTAGAATATTTGAGATGTTGAGCGAAGCGAAACATGACAGTTTAAGCATTTATGCAAGCAGTCTAGTATTTTGGATTGACTGTACCCACTTTCAAGAAACACATTCGGTGGAGTGGGAAATAGGGATGAGTTCTCAGCCAAAAGCTTGAGCCTTTTTCTTGAGGTTATATCGATAAAGGGGGAGGATGCGAGCAGCCCTCGCATTCTCCCCCTTTTGCCACCGACGATTATCATTCTTTTTGGGACTATTTTGAGTATTTCAACTAGTTGACAAAATGCACTTTATCGTATTTACGAATGCTAATAACCTGTCACCTCTAGCCTATCCACCGCTAACAGGTGGAATTAACACCACTTCATCACCATTTTTTAAGACTGTATCGGGTTCGACAAAAATCAAATTAATCCCAAAGCGGGTAACATCACGCCATTGGCTGAGTTTGGGGTGTTCGGTAATCAGACGATCGCACACTGCGCTAACAGGTGTACCATAGGGAAAATCTAACACTAGCTCTGGTACTCCATATATTTCTTGATAGACAGCAAATAATTTGACTGTGATGGTGATAACTGAATTGCACATATAATTTTATCGTCCGAGTTTTACGGTACGAGCCTTTTTAAGGACGCAGACTAGATTGACACGGTTTCTCAAGTTTGGGCGATTATTTGAGATTTACTGTTTACTATCACTAACAAAAATGCTAACTCTTGATTTTAACGGTCGTTACATACACTTTATTTAAAATTTATTTAATTTTTGAGCAAAATGCAACCAGAATTCAACTTTTTTCAGCATTGGTATCCAGTATCACCCGTTGAAGATATAGATCCTCAACGACCTACTCCCATAACACTGTTAGGGTTGCGTTTAGTTATCTGGAAGCCTAAATCTTCGGAAACTTACCGAGTATTTTTGGATCAATGTCCGCATCGTCTTGCGCCTTTAAGTGAAGGACGAGTTGACGACAAGACAGGGAATTTGATGTGTAGTTATCACGGTTGGCAATTTGATGCGCAAGGGGTTTGCACTCACATTCCCCAAGCTGAGAATCCAGAAATTGTCACGAAGAATCAAGATAGTTTTTGTGTGACGACTTTACCAGTTCGTCAAGCAAATGATTTACTCTGGGTCTGGCCAGATGCTAAGTCAGCAGAGTTAGCGGATCAAACACCTTTACCTTTGTCACCGCAGATAGATGCTAGTAAAGGTTTTGTTTGGAGTTCTTTTGTCCGTGATTTGGCATATGATTGGCAAACTTTAGTAGAAAATGTTGCCGATCCCAGTCATGTGCCTTTTTCTCATCATGGGGTGCAGGGTAGACGAGAACAAGCAAAACCCATTCCTATCGACATTGTGCAATCTACAGCAGATTTGATTGAAGTCAATGTGAGTAGAAACTTGAAAAGTACAATTATCTTCGAGCCACCTTGTCGTTTAGAGTATGCTATCAGTTTTGGTGATGCGGGAAAACAAGTAGGATTGATTACTTACTGTATTCCTGTATCTCCCGGTAAATCTCGAATTGTCGCTCAATTTAGCCGTAATTTTGCCAAAGAACTCCATCGGTTTACACCCCGTTGGTGGGATCATATCAACAACCGTAATCCTGTTTTAGATGGAGATATGGTTCTATTACTTCAACAAGAACAGATTCTCCAACAAAGACAAGCAACCGAAAGCTGGAAAACAGCCTACCAAATGCCTACTAGTGCAGACCGTTTAGTCATTGAGTTTCGTAGATGGTTTGATAGATATTGTCAGGGAAAGTTACCTTGGCAAGAAGTTGGACTGAATATTGCAGAATCTTCAACCATCAATCCCGATCGCACTGTGGTGTTAGATCGTTACAAACAACATACCCAGCATTGTAGTAGTTGCCGTAATGCCTTAAAGAATATAGAGCGATCGCAAATCATCCTCCTGGCATATTTTGCCATTACCGTGGCTGCGGCTGCCATCCTTCCAGACAGCCTCAGACTGAAGTTAGGTTTACCTTTAGTAATTAGCGGAGTTTTAGGTCTTGCTGCTTATGCTTGGCTAAAATTCTGGCTAACTCCGAAATTTTACTTTGTAGATTATGTTCACTCGGAAAGATAGGGACAGGTGACAGGGGACAGGTGACAGGGGACTGGGGACTGGGGACTGGGGACTGGGGAATTTTAGATTCAAACTAATCCAAAATCTAAAATCCAAAATCCACTCATTGAATTGCCCAATGCCCATTGACTTTTTCTAAAAAATCTGCTCCAACTTTTGGAAGTCGCGCTGTATTTCTTCCCATAAGGTTTTATTATGGGGGTCAGTTTTTAAGGCTTTTTTGAGATAAACTCTGGCTTTTAGTAGTTGGTTTTCACTAATGAGAGCGCGTCCCCAAATCTGATAGGCGATCGCTTGCCATTGGCGTACTTCTGCATCTTTGGGTAAACGTGCGGCTAAGGCTTCGGCTAGGGCGATCGCTTGGGGAAATCGCCTCTCTCTCAAAAATCTTTGCAGTTGTTCGTATGTCTTCCACTTTAGCCGTTGTTCAATTTCTACAATGTTCGGCGGTTGGGTGGTTGGTGGTTTCTCAGTTGTTGCGGTAGCTGTAGTTGCTTTTTGTGGTTGGGTGGTTTTTGTTTCTTCGCGTTTAGATGTAGAAGTAGGCGACGGCTTTGTCCGTGGGTTTGTCTCCTCTGGTGGGACGATAGACAATAAAAATCTGTATGCCTCAGTCAAGGCAATGAATTTATCCTGAGCTTTTTTATCACCGGGGTTGATATCCGGGTGATATTGGTGCGCCAGTCGTCGGTAAGAGGTTTTAATGTCGGTAAAAGAAGCTCCCGACCTTAAACCCAATAAACGGTAGCAATCTCCAAGATCCATTTTGATCTATTAGTGGTGAATATTCAGTTATCAGCTATGAGCTGCCAACCGAAAGTTTTAATAATATTGAATAATCTTATATTTTATAGTTCATATTTAACGAATTTTGTAAAGGATTGGGAATGGGGCATTGGGCATTGGGGTAAAATCTCCTCTACCCCAATGCTTCTTACTAGTCCCCAGCTTTGCAATGAGTGGATTTTAGATTATTTAATCCAAAATCTAAAATCTAAAATCTAAAATTCCCAGTCCCTGATTCTACACGCGGTCTTCAATCACACGGTCAATTAAGCCGTATTCTTTCGCTTCTTGGGCGGACATGAAAAAGTCCCGATCCATGTCTTTTTCAATCTTGGCTAGGGTTTGACCAGTATTGTTGGCATAAATTTGATTCAACTGGTGACGAATGCGGATAATTTCTCTAGCTTCGATTTCGATGTCAGTAGCTTGTCCACGCGTCCCGCCAGAAGGTTGGTGAATCATAATTCGGGAATGGGGCAATGCTAGGCGTTTGCCTTTAGTCCCAGCTGCCAACAAGAAAGAACCCATTGAAGCCGCTAAACCCACACAAATCGTTACGACATCTGACTTGATGTGCTGCATGGTGTCATAAATTGCCAAGCCGGATGTCACCATACCACCGGGGGAATTGATGTATAAGAAAATATCCTTACCTGGGTCTTCTGAATCCAAGTACAGCATGACAGCGATGATTTGGTTAGCAATTTCATCATCCACATCACGTCCTAGGAAAATAATCCGTTCCCGGTACAGGCGATCGTAGATGCTAATCCAATCTGTAAATTGACCGCCGGGCATCCGATAAGGAACTTTAGGAACTCCTATAGGCATATTTGACTCCGTTAATAGTTAATTTGGGCAGGGTTAGTATTGAGTGCTAGGGAGTGCTGAGTGCTGTTAGCGGTAGCGGGGCGTTTAGCCCGTGCTGAGTGCTGAGTGCTGAGTGGTAAAGTTTTTAAATTAATTTTTACTCACTAGTCGTTACTCATGACTCATGACTCATTACTCACTAAAGAACACTAGCTGGTAGTGGGGGATGGGCGAGTTCTTCTTTTTCAAAGACTCGATCGATTAAGCCGTATTCTTTGGCTTGGTATGGAGTCAGGTAGAAGAGACGATCCATGTCTTTGGTAATTTTTTCTGTTGTTTGTCCTGTAGTCAGAGACAGAATATCAACCATTGAGGCTTTGTTAACTAGAACTTCTTTAGCCCGAATTTGAATATCTGTGGCTTGACCTTGGGCATAGCTCTTGGGCTGGTGCAGAATAATATTGGCGTTGGGTAAACTAGCTCGGCAACCTTTTGTCCCAGCACCAAGTAACATTGCTGCCATACCCATTGCAGAACCAATGCAAATGGTGTGGATGGGGGGCTTGATGTATTTCATAGTGTCATAGATGGCGAAGGCTTCGGTTTCAAAGCCGATGGGTTCACCGCTATAACCGGAAGTGCCGGTAGAGTTGATATAAATTTTAATCGGCTTTTCGGGGTCGTCGGACTGTAAATACAATAGTTGAGCAATTATTAATTCTGTGACAGCAGGAACTAGTGGCATCCCCAAATAGACAATTCGCTCCTTCAATAGTAGGGATGGTAAATCTGGCGGCGGTGTCCGGTAGGAACTATCGCCGTAGTAAGGGGCTTGAACAGCCTTGATGGGGGAAATGTCCATAGCAACTGATCGCCTGATATAGTGCCGTTAACTGTAATACATCCTAGCGCGATGCTAGCTATCTTCAAGTGCGGTTTTCTCGCTAATTAGCAAGATAGCTGGGCATCTGCCAATGGGTGGCTTCTAAGATATTCTGAATATATTATCTGACAATATATTAATGGATTACTTTAATTAAGTTTTCCGTAGCACTAGTGTAATGATTTGAAGTTATTCAAGAATATGTAAGGGACAAGTTCCCCTTACCCATGTTTGTTAAATATCCTGGAAATTTTGGGTTGTCAGTAACCCAGCCCTAAAGGGACTGAGCTTGTAAGAGAAATCAAGCAAGCTGTACTGACCCGTCTAAGTCTTAACTGACTACGTTTTTTGAGTCACGACACCCTGGGATACGCAGCCAGTCCCTTGCTCTGTCGCTTGTGATAAACAGTTCTAAGGTCACTGGAACAGTGTTGCAAGCCTAACAAGCTCTTAAAACATTGACTAGGCTAACTTTACTCCCGCAAGGGAAGGCTCTATTGAGCAAAACATTATGCGCACAGGGTGAAAAGTTTGATCGGTAATTGTCCCGTTGAAAGTGCATTACAAAAGCACACCAAGCAGAGTAACCCCAAGGCGATAATGTTTCTAATATTCAAGGCGGTTAAAACCGCACGAGTCGTTTTCCTCTCAGGTCTAAAGACCCGCTCGTTTCCCACTTACCGATTTTTTTTATGAAAGTTAATTTGCAGCCTACCCTCAATGATGCCAATCTGGACGCTAACCAAATTAGTAGTCAGCGTCAGTTGGCGATTTCCATTTCAGCCGGTGCAGAACCTCAAGATCGCACTGTCCCATTGAATTTATGCTTAATTCTTGACCATAGTGGTTCGATGAATGGGCGACCGCTAGAAATTGTCAAACAAGCGGCGAATCGTTTGGTGGATAGATTGAATGTGGGCGATCGCCTAAGTGTGGTAGCCTTCGATCACCGTGCTAAGGTCTTAATCCCTAATCAAGCGATCGCAGACCCAGAACAAATCAAAAAACAAATCAACCGTCTCTCGGCGGATGGCGGTACAGCCATAGATGAAGGTTTACGCTTGGGAATTGAGGAGTTAGCCAAGGGGAAGAAAGACACTATTTCCCAGGCGTTTTTGTTAACCGATGGGGAAAATGAACACGGTGATAATAATCGCTGTTTAAAATTCGCTCAGTTGGCGGCTGGTTATAACTTGACTTTAAATACTCTGGGCTTCGGCGACAACTGGAATCAAGATATTTTAGAAAAAATCGCTGATGCGGGTTTAGGTGCTTTATCTTATATTCAAAAACCAGATCAAGCGGTGGATGAGTTTGGCCGTTTGTTCACTCGGATTCAAACTGTAGGCTTGACTAATGCTTATCTTTTATTCTCCCTGATGCCCAATGTCAGGTTAGCAGAACTCAAACCCATTGCCCAAGTTGCCCCAGACACAATTGAGTTACCCTTACAACAAGAAAGTGATGGCCGTTTTGCTGTCCGCTTGGGAGATTTGATGAAGGATGTAGAAAGGGTGATTTTGGCGAATATTTATTTGGGACAGTTACCAGAAGGTAAACAACCCATAGCTAATGTCCAAGTCAGGTACGATAACCCGTTCCAAAATCAAGCCGGCATATTCACGCCGAATCTCCCCGTTTACGCCAATGTGGTTAGGGTATACCAACCAGAAACCAATCCCCAGGTGCAGCAGTCGATTTTGGCTTTAGCTAAATATCGCCAAACCCAATTAGCAGAAGCCAAATTACAGCAAGGCGATCGCTCTGGTGCGGCTACTATGTTACAAACTGCGGCGAAAACTGCTCTGCAAATGGGTGATACAGGCGCGGCGACAGTTTTACAAACCTCAGCAACTCAACTCCAAGCTGGGCAAGATTTATCGGAAAGCGATCGCAAGAAAACTAGGATTGTCTCAAAAACTGTGTTGCAAGATACCCCTCAAAAATGAAAGTCCAATTGCTCTCAGCCTTAAGTGATCACAATATTGATGCGACTCAACTCAATAGCCAGCGTCAATTGGCAATTTCCGTTTCTGCCATCGCCGAGCAGTTTGAGCATAATTTACCCCTAAATTTATGCTTAATTCTGGATCAAAGTGGTTCTATGCACGGTCAGCCTCTGAAAACCGTGATTCAGGCTGTAGAGCGATTATTAGATAGATTAGAACCTAGCGATCGCATTTCTGTTGTCGCTTTTGCGGGTTCTGCTACGGTCATCATCCCTAATCAACTAGTTCTCGACCCCGAAAATATCAAATCTCAAATTAGTAAGAAATTAACTGCTAGCGGTGGGACATCAATTTCTGAGGGTTTGCAACTGGGAATTACAGAATTGATGAAGGGGACAAAAGGTGCTGTTTCCCAAGCGTTTCTCCTGACCGATGGTCATGGTGAAAGCAGCCTGAAAATTTGGAAGTGGGAATTTGGCTCTGATGACGGTAAGCTGTGTCTAGAACTCGCTAAAAAAGCCGCAAAAATCAACCTGACTATCAACACTCTGGGATTTGGTAATAACTGGAATCAAGATTTACTCGAAAAAATTGCTGATGCTGGTGGCGGGACTCTCTCCCATATTGAGCGACCAGAACAAGCCGTCCATCAATTTAATCGCCTATTTACGCGGGTGCAGTCGGTGGGGTTAACTAATGCTTACCTGCTGCTGTCTCTGACACCAAATGTCAGGTTAGCAGAACTCAAACCCATTGCCCAAATTTCCCCGGATATTATTGAGTTACCCGTAGAAACAAATGATGGTAGTTTTGCGGTGCGTTTGGGAGATTTAATGAAGGATGTCGAACGGGTGGTTTTGGCTAATTTGTACTTAGGAAAGTTACCCCCAGGAGAACAGGTAATTGGCAACCTACAGATCCGCTACGATGACCCATCTTTGGAGCAAGAAGGGATACTCTCGCCTATTTGGCCAGTGTATGCCAACCTTTTACAGGTATATCAACCAGATTTTAATTCCCAAGTGCATCAGTCGATTTTAGCTTTAGCTAAATATCGCCAAACTCAGTTAGCTGAGACTAAATTACAACAAGGCGATCGCTCTGGTGCGGCGACAATGTTACAAACTGCTGCTAAAACTGCTTTACAAATCGGTGATCAGAATGCAGCCACCGTTTTACAAACCTCCGCTACCCGCCTACAATCTGGGCAAGAACTCTCAGATGCAGACCTCAAGAAAACTCGCATTGCCTCCAAGACAATTTTACAGAGTTCTTGACCCATGAAAACTACGGGCATTGATCACATAGCTATTATTTTAGATGTCGGGTTAGAATTTTTCTAATTTGATTCTAATGGACATCATGAACCCAATCTCAGGTTTTTAAGAAAAGCAGAAAAATCAATTAAACACGCTCAATGTCAGATTATTTTTGATCTTTCACAAACCAGCCTCGCTTAATGCTTGAATGAAAGCATCAACTAAATTAAGATTTTCTGCCCATTGTGTAAGATAGCCATAATCCAGACCTTGGGCTTGTAGTTTGAGTATACCCAACACATCACGCCACTGTTTTTCTGATTTACTACTCTGACTCCATAGCAATTTTTGTAGCATAGTATCCTCTGGGGAAGATACCCAAAATGGAGATATGCCATCTAAATCAAGCAACATCCTGCGTGCCATTTGTGATAAAGAAAATGGTGAATTATCTTTAATATATAGGTCAGCATTAGCAATAGTTTCAGTATGGGTAATATTAAGCATTCGCTCTCTACCTTGCTGCAAATTTGTCACTGCACCTGCTGGACAGTAGTAACCCGCACCTTCAAGTGTCGCAACTAATAAATCAATTTGGTCAGGTTGTACTTCTATTACTAAATCTAAATCACGAGTAGAACGAGGTTCACCATGAATAGAACTAGCAACACCTCCACTTACATAGTAAGGAATATTCATTGACTGAAAAATTTGATGAAATTCTCCTGCAAGTGTAATTGAATCTTGAATCCACATACTTTCATCAATACTTTTTGGCTGGAAGTCAGGGGAAAATTTCTCTGCTAAAGTAGCACGGGCAAATATCTGACAGATTTCTGCTAAAGATAAACTGCGATGCCGAAATTTAATTCCCGCTAGGCATAATTTTTTTACTCCACGGTCATGAGCTATAAATATTCTTATTCGCTCAGTAGGTGAAAGTTGTCTAAGCCTAGTAAACAAATAAATATCAGCATCGATATTTGTATCAGCCGCTTGTGGTTTGTAATTTTTGTTTACAGATATTTTTAATAATCTAGTTTCATTAATCCCATTCACGTTGCTTCTTTCCACATTCAATAACCAAAATTAATCACTAAGTAAGTTGACGCGAATAAATTGTACTTGTTTAAATTTAAACGTAATTAAATTAATCTTAATACAAGATACCTTGGAGAAAGCTTCAGCCAAATTACTCATGGACAAGTCCATTAATCAGCAACAAAAAAACCCCAGCCTTGCAACTGGGGGGATTGAGAGAAGTCCGAATGACGATGAGAAACTTAAACCGAAGTTAAAAATTTTAGCTAACGCCCAAAGCTACCAAAACTAAAGTAGTAACAAGTAATGCAGCATATACAGCTTGCAGTGCGTAGCTGCGTTTCTGCTCTTGATTGGGGTAAGTAGCGTAGTACATTTTAGGTTCGGTTGCGTAGTTATTCAGGATGCCGTTTTCGTTAATGGTGGTATACATAGTTTTTTTTGTTGTTGTTTTATTAACTTATGTAAATAAATTTAACAGAATTGTTACAAAATGTCAACCCAGCTTGACAATAAAAGGGTAATGAGGTTAGTAAACATTACTTATCAGGGAGAGGCATCAACAAATGATGGGAAATGATACTGCGAGACTGTCCTTGAAAACTGAACTATGGCAGCGAATAGCAGCCTTAGATGTACAGCAAGCTTTGTTTCCCTCATCAGAACCCAAGATTGATGAAATAGTGCAGAAGTTAGAGAATATCAATCCCATTGCCAACCCCCTGAGTGTGAATCACCTAGCTGATTTAACTGGTAACTGGCAGTTGGTGTATGCTTCTCGCGGAACTGTGATTACTCGCCCCTTGGCATCAATTGCAGATATTTGGGGAGGAATCAAAATCATAGGAGTTTGGCAAAGGTTAGTGACAGGCGATACCGGGAAAATTTCTGCTACTAATGGTGCTGAGTTTGAATTACCCCTGTTAGGAAACTGGCAGCTGTCGGCTGATGGAGTTTGGAGTTGGGGTGATGATGAGCAGGTAGCAAAGGTGAGCTTTTATGCCTTCGCTGTGCAAGCTATCAAACCTTTGGGGATATCTGGCTGGAGTTTGCCGCCATTGAAAATCCCGGTATTAGAATTTTTGCGAAAAGAGGCTGTATGGATAACCTCATATTTAGATGAAGACATCAGGGTGGGGAGAGGTGCAACGGGTAATCTGTTTGTCTTTCGTCGTGAGTAAGTTCTCACTCTAGTACCATGAAGTAATCATCAATCAATTTTAATCAATCACTTATGTCTTCCACTCCTCTTACATTAAATCTAGTTGAAGGTTCTATTGGTTTAAGTTTTTCTCCCCAAGCCGCGAGGGAATTAAAAGCCGCGATTGATCAATTGATGGGAAGCCTGAAAGCTGTTGCAGCTAAATCCAACCCTGGTACTAAAGCCACTCCTCAACCATCTTTGGAATATCGTTACACAGGCGACGTATTTTTAGAAATTTTCTGTAATCCTAATATCTGGCCTACGCCATTTGCCGCTAAGGTATTGCTCACTGTGCGGGATGTCAATATTCGTCTGACTACGGAAGCTGAACTGGTGCGGGTGATTGAAGATATTAACCAGTATTTAGAGCAAGTTGATTGACACTCCCCTGCCTGCCTAACCATCGCCACCCAAGACAACCTGAATCATCGCTGAGAAATTAGATACCCGACTTTTTGAAAAAGTCGGGTATCTAGGGGATTTGGAGCAAGCTTTTAATGAAGTTGTTTTTGTAGATATAAGTGCTGTTATTGCACGGGATGCTGCAAACATTCGGATGCGTTACTCTTCAGCTACCCGATGCTTTGCAGATTGCAACTGCTATTTCAAGCGGCTGTGATGCTTTTTTGACTAATGATGCAGCTTTGCAACGAGTCCTAGAGTTGAGAATTTTGGTATTCATACCAATTCTTGATGAAGCTGCGCTAAATAACCCATATTTAGACTTTGGTAGGGTGCGTCAGTATGAATAATTTATGGGTATAATTAGGTTCTCTCTCACTGACGCACCTGACATTGTGAAAGGCGATCGCACTAAGTAAATTAAAAGATGAAAAAAGGTTGATGTCAACTCAATACGTCTAAATCTTGCAAAATTTTTTGAATACTTGCTTTAAATTCAGGTAAATCACGCTCGATAATTCCCCAAACATCATCATAATCAACCCGTACATAATCGTGAATTAAAACATCTCTAAATCCTGCTATACGCTTCCATTGCACATCAGGATATTTTTGTCTTAAATCTTGTGATATTCTTTTAGTCGCTTCACCAATAATTTCAAAATTTCTTACTACTGCATCTTGAATCATTCTCTGTTGAATGAAAGCGTCTCTACCTTCATGTGTATATTCTTCTATTCTAT
The DNA here is from genome assembly GCF_034931465.1 of Anabaena sp. UHCC 0399. Lineage (NCBI taxonomy): Bacteria > Bacillati > Cyanobacteriota > Cyanophyceae > Nostocales > Nostocaceae > Anabaena > Anabaena sp. UHCC 0399. The sequence goes on from NZ_JAYGGZ010000029.1 coordinate 81,435, forward strand.
TAATACACTCTGCAATATCTAATCAATAACGTGTTTCATTTCTCATAGTGGTACAGCTTCATTTAAAACTTTATCTTTAATTAATTCATGTAAATTACTAGGTTTAGCAACATCAATTTTACGGTTTAATAATTCTTCCAAATCTTGAATTAAACCGATCCTGTCTAATAAATTACGCCCTGGTTCTAGGTCAACTAAAAAATCTATATCACTATCTGGTCTAGCTTCTCCTCTAGCTACAGAACCAAATACTCGTAAATTATACGCCCCATATTTAGCAGCAATTCTTAATATTTCTTCTTTAAAAGGTAATAATAATTCTTCTATTCCCATAATCAAATTATCCTATTATTTACTTTCACTAATTCTAACTTATTGGGTATGTTGTAATCGCACACAACACAAGAAACACAGACAGTCCTGGCAAATTGCGATCGCATCCCCAACCCATATTTACACTTTGGTAGGGTGCGTCAGCATGAATAATTTCCGGGTATAGTTAACCCGGATTTCTCACCAATTCTTGCAACCTCAGTCCAGAGTCCGTAGGGGCGGGTTGAGCGAAATCTTCGTGAATGATTCGAGTATATCTGTAAACCCGCCCCTACTGTTTGTGAGAAATTTGGGTTAGGTTCTCTTGCACTGACGCACCCTACATTTTCTGCCAAAAAATTCGAGTCGCCATGAGGCGACAAACAAGAATAAAAGAACAAGTGCAAAGTGTAAAAGGACTAAAGTGTAAAGGGCTACTGGAGAATCCTCCCGGCGGCACACACAACACGAAAACCATTATTGTAGACGTGGAGGTCGCGGTAATCATAGTAGCGACACGCAGAACGGCAGCTACTAGGATAGGTGTACCAAGAACCGCCCCGCAGTAAGGCTATTCCTTGCTTTTGATAAAGATGATTATGATCATCAAACCAAGGACTGCCATCTATTGGCGCACCTTCATAGTTGTCGTGCCAATCATCAAGACACCATTC
>NZ_JAYGGZ010000030.1:0-30748 GCF_034931465.1 Anabaena sp. UHCC 0399
TTATAACTTAGGTCAGATCCCCGACTTCTTTGAGGGGATCTAGAGGTTGGGTTGCAGTTTGATTAAATTTTCAACTTCGTGTATAATGGTTTTGATATCTAGACACTACATTTAGAAAAATTTTTTTCGCCTAACGGCGGCGGAAAAAGAAGGGTAAAAAATAAGAAGTGCAGAGGGCTAAAGGGCAAGAGTGCAAAGGGGAAGGAGTCCTCACGCCACAGCCACCACGCGAAGACCAACAATGTTGTAACGAGACGCGCGAGCGTACCTACCGCGAGTGGCAGAACGGCAATTCCTGGCAAGGTCGTTCCAACTACCGCCACGCAGCAGCTTTATGTTATTATCGCTACCTGTTAACCACGCACTACCATCTGTCGGTGCGCCTCGGTAGCTATTATTATATACATCTTCGCACCATTCCCATATATTACCACACATATCATATAAACCGAAAGAGTTCGGCGGAAATATTCCTACATTTGTTGTTTGTTGACGATATTCACCTTTAGGTGCTGAACCGTAGGGATTGTTACCGTCGTAGTTAACTAAATCAGGGGTGATGGTTTCCCCAAAATAAAACGGTGTGGTTGTCCCTGCTCGACAGGCGTATTCCCATTCCGCTTCGCTGGGTAGCCTGTAGGTTTTTCCTATCTTCTGGCTCAATTTCTCACAAAACTCTACTGCATCATCCCAACTGACTTTTTCTACTGGTCTTTTTTCCCCTTTGAAGTTGGAAGGATTTGTCCCCATGATGGCTTGATACTGTGCTTGGGTAACTGCATATTTCCCCATGAACAAGCCCGGAACTCTCACCTGTCTCTGGGGACTTTCAACTGAGATTCGTTCTGCTTCCCCTGCTGGTGAACCCATTGTAAATGTCCCCCCTGGTATCTGCACCATTTCTAAGCTGATATCATTCCCCAAGTCTTCTGCAAAGTATCTTGCTTGCTCATTACTGCGGTTGGTGATGTTTCCTCTTGCATCTACTGTCACCGTTTCAAATTGAAAGGTTTGTAATCTACTAGTTTGTAACAAACGGTGTACTACAATTGGTAAACCCAACCCAACACCCCCAAACCCAACTGTTTGTATTACCTTGCGTCTTGACCAAGGTGTGATGATTTTTGTAGGTGTTAGCGGTGGTGATATGGGTATAGTTGGCGTTACTTGTCGCTGTTGTGGCTCTGGTATTGGTACAGTTGGCGGTACTTGTCGCTGTTGTGGCTGTAGTGATTTAAGTGCTGTCAACGCCTCCACTGCGGAAGGGTATCTATCCCTAAAGTAATAACTCACCATCTTATTTAACACATCTGCCAACTTCTCGGTGAGATTTGCCCAATTGCGCCAAATTACCTCACCATCAGTAGGGTCTTTTGGTAGTTCATTAGGTTGTAAGCCAGTCAAAGCTTGAATCCCTAACATCCCCACTGCATAGACATCGCTGCTTAACTTTGGTTGTCCGGCTGCTTGTTCACTGGGCATATAACCAAGACTACCAATGGCAACACTAAAACTTGTTTGACCTTGGGTGTTCACCGTCATGGTGTTTACTTCTTTAACTGCACCAAAGTCAATCAAGACTATCTTACCATCTTGACGGCGACGCATTAAGTTTTGCGGTTTGATGTCACGGTGAATAATGTTCTTTTTATGAACTACTGCTAATATTTCTAAGATTTCTTGTAAAAGTTTGGTGACTGCTATTTCTGTTAACTTTTCACCGGGAATAATTTCATGGCTTAAGTCTACGCCATCAATAAATTCTTGCACTAAGTAAAATTCGCCCTTTTCTTCAAAGTGGGCGAACAGTCGCGGGATTTGGTCGCTATCATTGCCTAATTTATATAAAACCTGCGCCTCACTATCAAATAATCTTCTCACAATTCGTAAGACTGCGGGGTCAGAGTTAGGTTTAAGGTGCTTGACTACACACTTTGGCTGTCCGGGTAAGTCTATATCTTGGGCTAGGTAAGTATCGCCAAATCCACCACTACCGAGGATTTTGATAATTTTATAGTGGTTGCGGAGGATGTCACCGGGCTGAGGCATGGTTTTTGAGTTTATTGTGCCAAATTTCTGAGTGTTTGAGCAAGTATGTTTTTAAACGCCAACACAAATTTTATCTCTTATCCTCCGCGCCTCTGCGCCTCTGCGTGAGGGTGTAGCTAAAAATAATAAGTCCCGTAGTGGCGTGTCTAGGCTAAAATGTTGCATTAGATGTAGGTTGGGTTAAGCGCAGCGCAACCCAACATTGATCTCGAAAACTCAACATAGATATTGGTGTTGGGTTGACGTAAGGAAACCCAACCTACAATTTTTTTGCTATTTTGTATTGCAACATTTTAGACGTGTCATGCCACTACTTTGTTTCCATCCAGTTTTCACCTGCTCTTACTTCTACTAGCAATGGGACACTCAAATTTACTGCGCCTTCCATGACTGATTTAATTTGTGGTTGTAATTCTTCCCACTCATCAGGCGGAACTTCAAAGACTAATTCATCATGAACCTGTAATAATAACCGTGCTTGATAGTTTCGCAAAACTTCATGGATTTGCACCATTGCAATTTTGATGATATCTGCACTCGAACCTTGAATTGGCGCATTGGCGGCGGAACGCAGTAAGCCTGCATCGTAAGCACCTAAATTTTTTAATTTACTCAAGTCAATGTCTGCTGGGTCGCTACCTTTGAGTTTGCGTAAACTGTTGATGGTAAACTCAAAATAACGGCGACGACCGAGGATAGTTTCCACATAACCCTGAGATATCGCTTGTTTTTTCACTCCTTCTAGATAAGCAAAAACTTGCGGGTAGCGATCGTTAAACCGTTTGATAAATTCATTAGCTACGTTTTTATCAATTCCGGTAGAACGGGAAAACTTTAATGAACCCATGCCATAAATTACACCAAAATTAATAGTTTTAGCTACTCTGCGTTCATCGGCTGTAATATCTTCTTTTTCAAAGACTAACTTTGCCGTTACAGTGTGAATATCTTCATTCTGCTGATAGGCTTTTACTAAAACTGGTTCTTGACTTAAATGTGCCAGAATTCTTAACTCAATTTGAGAGTAATCAGCAGCTACCATTAACCAACCTGATTCGGGTAAAAATGCTTTGCGAATTTGGCGACTAAAGGCTGTGCGAATGGGTATGTTTTGTAAATTGGGATTAGAAGAAGATAGTCTACCTGTTGATGTTGCTGTCTGATTAAAATTAGTATGTACTCTGTGGGTATCTGGTCTGACTAATGCAGGTAAAGCATCTACATAAGTAGACTTTAATTTTGATAAAGTACGATACTCAATAATGGCATTAACGAAGCCAGTTTCATCAACTTCTTGCAGTTTTTCTAAAGTGGCTGCATCTGTAGAGTAACCAGTCTGAATCTTCCGTGAATATTTGGTACTCAAGCCCAATTTTTCAAACAATATATGACTCAATTGTTTAGGAGAACCTAAATTAAATTTTTCCCCAGCTAATTCAGTTGCTTGTTCATGTAATCTTGCTAAATCTATTTCTAATTGCTGGGAAAGTTCTTTTAAGTAATCTGAATGAATGCGAAATCCAGTATATTCTACTGTTGCTAAAACTTGTTCTAGTGGCTGTTCTACCTCTGTTAATAGTTGAGATAAAGCTGGAATTTTATCTAATTCCTCACGCATTTTTGGCACAAGTTGCCATGTTGCATAAACTTGTAAACAACAATAATGAGCTACACCTACAATATTTATATCTGCAATGGTTTTACCTTTGGGAACTAACTCACTGTAGTTTGTTAATTTTAATCCCAAATAACGCAAAGCTAAATCAGTCAGATTATGGCTAGTGTCTGGATTTAAAACATAGCTAGCCAACATAGTGTCAAATACGATTCCTGCTAAGTTAATGCCTTGAGTGCGAAAAACTAAGCGGTCAAATTTACCATTTTGGAAAGTCTTGGGATAATCAGCACTTTCTAAAATTGGTCGTAGTGCTTTGAGTGCTAAATCCTTATCTAAATTTTCCCCGGTTTTGTGAGAAATGGGAATATAGGCTAATTCCTCAGGTGCAGTTCCCCAGCAGCAGCCAATACCTACTAATTCAGCATCTCTGGGTTCTAAATCACTGGTTTCTGTGTCCCAAGCTACAGGATTTTCTGGGTTAGTGAATGTCTGTAATAGCTGAATTAATTCTGTTAGTTTAGCTTCAGTATTAATGATGCGCGGTTGAATAGGTGAATCGGTGGGTTGAGAAACATTTGCTGTGTCATCAGCACTGAAAAACCACAAATCTTCATCTTCTACATCTGTGGTAGGTGATGCTGTGGTAATTTCCTCAACTTGTCCGCCAAACTTTTGCTGTAGTTCGTTGATTTTCTGTAAATAGAAGTGAAATTCTAACTTTTCTAAGATGGGAGTCAGCAGGCTATGATCAAAACCTTGGAATTTGGAGTCTTCCAGATTCACTTCAAGGGGAACATCTACAACTATTTTGGCTAAATAGCGCGATTTCTCCGCATTTTCTTTGCCTTCTAACAGTTTTTTCTGGGTTGCTTCTTTAATTTTATCTAATGCTGCGTAAATCTGATCTAGGGACTCGTAGGAATTTAGTAACTGAACGGCGGTTTTTTCCCCAATACCCTTGACACCGGGAATATTATCTGATTTATCCCCACACAAGGCTTTAAAATCAACAACTTGTGTAGGTAAAATACCAAGTTTTTCTTTAACTTGTTCTGTACTGAATTCAGTGATGGTATTGGTCGAACGCTTGAGCGCATCGGGACTAAAATTTAAGACAGTGATTTCCTTGGTGGGGTCGATGAGTTGAAATAAATCGCGATCGCCTGTTAAAATTTTCACCTTATACCCAGCAGCCGTGGCTTTCTGCGCCAATGTTCCCAACACATCATCTGCTTCATAACCAGGCGCGGTGTAAATTGGCAGATTGAAACCTTGCAGTAACTCATGCAGATTTTTTAAGTCTGAGATAAAATCCTCTGGCGTTTCTGCACGGCCAGCTTTATAGGTATCGTCAGCTTCGTGGCGAAAAGTTGGTAAACCCAAATCAAAAGCCACAGCCATTGCTTGCGGTTGTTGTGTATCCATGACTTCCAAGAGTGACTTGAGAAAGCCAAAACATACACTAGTAGGAATCCCCGTTTTAGTACGCAGTCCGCCATCTCGTCCTTTGGCAAACGCAAAGTAAGAACGATAGGCTAGGGAGTGTCCGTCTATCAAGATGAACGTGGGACGGGTAGTAGTTATAGAAGCAGAAGTTTGAGACATAGCAATATTGTAGCCAGAAGCTTGCATCACAGAACTAATTGAGCGTGACGCTGTTTCAGCATCCCTCAATTCAAATTTGATGACCTACTAGTAGCTATCACCTTAATATAAATTTACATATATTCCTGAGAAAGTAGATTTTTCAACCTTAATTCCTAGTCAAAACTTTACAAAAAGTTAAGTATATTTCTCAACCCTATTAGCTAAATTTCAGCGTTAAAAATAGGTGAGGAATCTTTGTGAGCATTTTTTTGAGAAGATTATCACCCATGACAACAACACTATTTAAGACTATTGGTGCTGCTACAACCTTAGCGGGAATTATAGCAACTGCTGGTGCTGCTAATGCTGCTACTATTTCTTATTCAGGTGGTACAGATTTTGCTCTAACGGATATTATTGATCAATCAATCAATGTTCAGAAATTTGACGCGTCTCTCGGCACACTCAAAAGTGTCATGTTAGAATTTGATGGCGCAATTGCTGGAGGAGCAGGTTTTGAAAACAGAGGAAATCGTGCGGCTCAAGTAACAGTTAAATTCGCGAGTGATCTGACCTTAAAACTGGATCAAATACTTCTGTCAATCAATCCACAAAATATTTCCACTTATCAAGTAGCTAACTATGATGGCACAACAGATAGTGCTGGTGCATCTGGAAGAACTCTAGATAACCTCTCGGCAGCGCAATCTGGTAGTCAATCTTACACCGATAGTCAAATCCTACAATCCTTTATCGGTACTGGGAACTTAAACTTCTTGTTCTCCGCCATTGCTACATCGGAAATTATAGGTTCAGGCAATATGAGTTCTTACTTCGATACATTTGCGAAAGCAGGTGTTAAAGTAACTTATGATTATGATCCTGTTCAGTCTGTACCTGAATCCTCTACTACACTGGGATTTGGTTTAATCGCAGGTATTAGCTTATTATCTCAACGCAAAAAAAGCTGGCTGAAAGCATCAAACTAATCGAGTTTGTTGAGTGGTATTATTCCACTCTACTGATTAATTGGCATAAAGGTGAATGAATTATTAGAAAAAAATGTTGTAATCAATAGGACAACTGAAAACTCAATTTTAAAAAACCTAGGTTGATTTTATATAACCTAGGTTTTTTATGTATTTAATCGCATTAATTCAGTGAAAAGTGAAAAGTTATCAGTCACCTGATAACTTTTCACTTTTAGAAAGGTGGTAATTCTTGGAGAATGGTAAACCTAATATGATTAATCGCCAAGTCACCCATAGGTATATCTTCCTTGGTTAGTCTCTTCCCTTGACTGCTTAATGTCTCAAAAGAGATACCCTTACCAATTTCAATGTGATACCAACATAAGCCCATGAAAAAGCGCGTGGGATAAGGGCCATTATTGCCCAAGTCATCAGGATTAGATTCCATTGGCAACCAGCCAATACCCGGTATATAGAACTCTAACCACACATGATTAAAATCTGGTTGTAGGGGAACTCCTTGATGTTCACTATGGGGGGGGCATTTATATCTACCGACGGTACGGCAAGGGATGCCATTCAAACGACACAATGCTAGTAATACACCCACATACTCACCACAAGAACCTACACCTCTTTCTAAAACGATATCGGGCGTATCAATGTAGGGTTTGATACCATAGGATAATTCATCGTAAACGTAGTTGCGGATGCTGTACATTTTCCGCAGCAAATTTGTTTCTGAACCAATAGCATCACGGGCAGAACGCCGGACAATGGGGGTATCCATGGCTAAATCATCATTATCCACCAGATAGCGAGTTTGCAGTTCTGGGGATACTTCGGGAATATCTTCCACATCTTTAGGTGTGATGCGATACTTAATCCCCCGCACTTCTAATTGTGCTTTCCAGCCAAATATGTGGCGTTCGCCAGGGGCGAGGGAATCGAATTTAAATACAGCTACCCGTTGTCCATCAATAATTTCTTCTGTGAAGGGGATACCAATGGGTTCGATGTGTTTCACCTTTTGGCGTTCGGTTTCTGAGGGGAGGGCAATACGCCATTCCACATCAGGTATATATACCTCTTCTAACGGGGCAATTTCCTCAGCATAGGACATTTCAATCAAATAGCCATTAGAGAGGGCGTATTTTTTATCTGGGTCGTGATGATAATACAGTGGGTGAATAAAAGTGCGATCGCGGTATGTTAATTCATGATTAGGATCAGCATTGGGGTTATCGCGAATGTAAGGCTCTTCCGAAGCATAGGCTATAAAAATGCTTTCCTTGCCCGTTTCTGTGTCTAGGTGTACTGCTATGCCTGTAGGCGAATCAAAGGGAGTTAAGACGCTAAATCTGACTTCCCCAGTTGCCCGATCCATAGAGTAGACTGTTTGTTCAGTGCGATCGCAAATCCACAGGGTTTCTCGATTGACTGTTAAATTCTCGACCCCAACCCCAGGAGTATAGAATCTAGTAATTTCTTTGCGACTATCACGGTCATAAATCAAGATATAGCCGAGTTTTTGGCAACTAATATAGACTGTGGAATCCCAAACAGCAACACCATCGGCAGTATAGGGCAATGTAGCAAAATGCTCTAAAGCCAAAGACGGGAGTTTGGATACATAAACACTGTTACCACGAGTTACCCAGAGCGTATCTTCCCAGACAGCTAAACCTGTCACCTCACTAAATTCTTCGGTTTGGTGAGGGTTGAGAATTCTACTGTTATCGGTAATAGGGTCAATTTCTAATAAATGCCCCTTAATCGTGTCAATCGCAATTAGTCTATCTTGAATAAATGCAATACCACATAATGTGGCAGCAGTCAATGGTCGAATTGTTCTTTGCCCAAACATTTGGCTAGCTGTCAAACTAGTGGGTGCAAAACTCATATTAAGCATATTTATCAACGGTTTAGCACACCTAGAATTAATTGTGGCATATCTTTAACTGGAATTGGGGATTGGGAATTGGGAATTAGGGATTGGGAATTGGGTATAAACCTAGCTCGCACCCTGTCCCCTGTCCTATATTAAGATTGGTCATAATTATGCTTGAAAATGTTCTCTAAAAAACTCTTGCCTAGGGAATAATACATATGTTGCGCACAAAAAAATTAATGCTTGCTGAGAATCCAATATCATACTTATACAGCTTGGCAATAGTTGTAATGTAACTTTAGTGGATGGTTTTCCTGCCATCACTAAATTATGATCGAATTCTGTAACCATTTCCTGTGACTTACACAATGTCTGGTAATTCTTTGCCTGTTCGCCCAGCGTCTCCGTCAGGAGAAGGTGTCGCCATTTGGCATAGTTTGGAAGTTGATAAAGCACTAGGCCTGCTGGATAGTCATGCAGATAGTGGCTTAACAACCGACGAAATTGAACAGAGGTTGCAAAAATATGGCCCCAATGAACTAGAAGAACATGGAGGCCGCAACGCCTGGGAAATTTTGCTCGATCAGTTCAAGAACATTATGTTGTTGATGCTGATTGCGGTGGCTTTCATTTCTGGGTTTTTAGATTTTATGGCTTGGCAAACTAATCAGCTCAAGCCTGGAGAAGTGCTATTTAAGGATACGATCGCTATTTTAGCGATTGTGATTCTTAATGGTATTTTGGGATACGTTCAAGAAAGCCGTGCGGAAAAAGCCCTCGCCGCATTGAAAAAAATGGCTTCTCCCTTAGTGCGAGTCATCCGCAATGGCAAACTGCTGGATGTCGCAGCCAAGGATGTAGTCCCAGGCGATGTGATGCTGATTGAAGCTGGGGTGCAGATATCCGCCGATGGACGCTTGATTGAACAAGCAAATTTACAGGTGCGAGAGTCTGCACTGACTGGTGAAGCGGAAGCTGTGAATAAACAAGCAACTATACAACTACCAGAAGAAACATCTTTAGGCGATCGCATTAATTTAGTTTTTCAAGGTACGGAAGTCGTCCAAGGGCGCGGTAAGGTGCTAGTAACTAATACTGGCATGACTACCGAATTGGGTAAAATTGCTGTGATGTTGCAGTCGGTGGAGAGTGAACCTACCCCCTTACAGCAACGCATGACCCAGCTAGGTAATGTGCTGGTGACGGGTTCTTTAGTGCTGGTGGCGATCGTTGTGATCGGCGGTATTATTCAAGCTAGAGGTTTCAGCAATTTACAAGACTTGTTAGAAGTTTCTTTAAGTATGGCGGTGGCTGTTGTGCCAGAAGGTCTACCAGCCGTGATTACCGTGACTTTGGCACTAGGAACTCAGCGCATGATCCGCCGCCATGCCTTAATTCGCAAACTGCCGGCGGTGGAAACTTTAGGATCTGTCACTACTATTTGTTCTGATAAAACCGGGACACTGACTCAGAACAAAATGGTGGTGCAATCAATTTACACCAATCTCACTAACTTTCGAGTCACAGGAGAAGGTTATGCCCCTGTAGGTGAGTTTTACTTAGATGGTGAACCAGATAATGCCATTGTCCCAGATGAGTATCCTGCCATCTCGGCTTTACTAGTGGCTTGTGCTGTTTGTAATGACTCAGTGCTGCAAAAAGAACAAGGGGAATGGGCAATTTTAGGCGACCCCACAGAGGGAGCTTTAGTCACCCTGGCGGGGAAAGTTGGCATTGAAAAAGACCAATGGCATAGTAAATTACCCCGTGTGAGTGAATTTCCTTTTACCTCAGAACGCAAGCGCATGAGCGTGATTGCTCAGGTGGAGAACGTAGACACAGGGGAACAGTCTTTTACAGATGTTGATCCAAAACTTGCCGGGTTGATCAATGGTGAACCTTACATCATGTTTACCAAAGGTTCACCAGAATTAATCTTGGCGCGTTGCAGTGAGATTTATGTAAGTACAAACTCAGCACCACTCAGTGAAGAGCAACGTAGTCAAATTTTGGCTCAAAATGACCAAATGGCGAGCAAAGGTCTACGGGTGTTAGGTTTTGCCTACAAACCCCTGGGAGAAGTGCCGCCAGAAGCTTCTGATGAAACCTCAGAGCAGAACTTGATTTGGTTGGGCTTAGTAGGAATGCTAGACGCACCTCGTCCAGAGGTGAGAGCCGCAGTCCAAGAGTGCCGGGAAGCTGGGATTCGTCCGGTGATGATTACTGGCGACCATCAACTAACTGCACGAGCGATCGCCACGGATTTGGGTATTGCTCAAGAAGGTGACAGAGTTCTCACTGGTCAAGAATTGCAACGCATGAGTGACCAGGAACTAGAAGAGCAAGTTGACCTAGTAAGCATTTATGCCAGGGTAGCCCCAGAACATAAACTGCGGATTGTGCAAGCACTGCAACGCCGGGGTAGATTTGTTGCCATGACAGGGGATGGTGTGAACGATGCCCCCGCTTTAAAACAAGCTGATATCGGGATTGCGATGGGTATTACTGGTACTGATGTCAGTAAAGAAGCCAGTGATATGGTGCTACTGGATGACAACTTTGCTACTATCGTCGCTGCCACAGAGGAAGGTAGGGTAGTTTACACCAACATCCGCCGTTTTATTAAATACATCCTCGGCAGTAACATTGGGGAAGTTCTCACCATCGCCGCCGCACCACTTTTAGGGTTGGGCGGTGTTCCACTTACACCTTTACAAATTTTGTGGATGAATTTGGTGACAGACGGTTTACCTGCTTTAGCCTTAGCAGTAGAACCACCAGAACCCGATGTAATGAAACGTCCCCCCTTCAGTCCCCGTGAAAGTATTTTTTCTAGGGGTTTGGGTTCTTATATGATTCGGATTGGGATTGTTTTCGCCATCATCACAATTATTTTGATGCAGTGGGCATACCATCATGCCAGAGCCTACACAGAGGGAGGACTTGACCCTGAGCGTTGGAAAACAATGGTATTCACGACTTTATGTCTAGCTCAGATGGGTCATGCTATAGCCATTCGCTCAAATAATCGCCTAACCATAGAAATGAATCCCTTCTCTAATCTATTTGTATTAGGGGCTGTAATTGTCACCACGATTTTGCAACTAATGCTGGTTTATGTTCCACCCCTGCGAGCATTCTTTGGCACTCAATGGCTACCCCCCACAGAGTTGGCGATTTGTTTTGGTTTTAGTGCCTTAATGTTTGTCTGGATTGAAATGGAGAAACTCTTCTTCCGCTTTATGGGCAAAAAGACTGTGTAGAAGAGGAATACAAGGGAACAGGTGACAGGTGACAGGGGACAGGAAAGAAGCAGAACGGTAAAGGAGACAAGAAATAATTTTTTAACTTTTGACTTTGGACTTTTTTCTGCCCCATTCCTAATTCCTGATTATGTACCTAAAAACCCTACACCTCCGGCATTTTCGCAACTACCAAGACCAAGAAGTGGAATTTACTGCTGCTAAAACAATTTTGGTAGGTAATAACGCCCAGGGAAAGTCTAATTTGTTGGAAGCAGTGGAGTTATTGGCAACATTGCGATCGCATCGCATGGGACGCGATCGCGATTTCGTCCAAGAGGGTGAACCAGTAGCTAAAATTAGTGCCACTGTCGAACGACAAAATGGCGTAAGTGACTTAAGTTTAACTCTCCGTCGCAACGGTCGCCGGAGTGTGGCATTAAATGGGGAGACTTTGCGGCGACAAATGGACTTTTTGGGCGTACTCAATGCCGTCCAGTTTTCCAGTTTGGATTTAGAATTAGTCCGTGGTAGTCCTGAAGTCCGGCGCAATTGGTTAGATACGCTGTTAATTCAGCTAGAACCGGTTTATGTTCACATTTTGCAGCAATATAACCATGTGTTGCGCCAACGTAACGCCCTATTAAAAAAGTTACAAAACTCAGCACCCAGCACTCACAACTCAGAACTCGCCCTTTGGGATGCACAATTAGCCATCACAGGGACAAGGGTAATTAGAAGACGCGATCGCGCTCTACAAAGACTTGCTCCCCTGGCTGCTGCTTGGCACTCTAGCATTAGTGGCAGTACAGAAGTTTTACAAATTACATACGCCCCTAATGTTCCCATCGCTCAAACCCATCCCGAAGAAGTACAGCAAGCTTTTTTAACCAAAATACAGCAGCGAGCCGTTGCTGAACTACACCGAAATACTACCCTGGTAGGCCCTCATCGTGATGAAGTAGAATTAACAATCAATCAAACTCCGGCTCGTCAATACGGTTCTCAGGGTCAGCAGCGAACACTCGTACTAGCATTAAAACTAGCAGAATTGCAACTTATTGAAGAAGTTATCAAAGAGCCACCATTACTTTTACTTGATGATGTTCTAGCTGAACTAGATCCTTCCCGCCAAAATCAATTGCTTGATGCGATTCAAGACCGCTTTCAAACCTTAATCACCACCACTCACTTGAGTTCTTTTGACTCTCAGTGGTTGAATTCTTCTCAAGTTATTTGCGTACAAGCAGGAAAAATATTATCGCCAAATACAATTTTATAAATTAAGTTATTTTTACTAAAATATTCCCTATGCAAGAAACCAAACTTATATTAAATCCCAGTGAAATATTATCACTAGGTGCATCATTACGAAAAATTGAACAAAAACTTCTCAAACAAAATTCTAGTGGAGGTAAATCAAAAATTTGGTTTCAAGGAGAAGAACCATACTTTGATGTTTTTTTTGAATTTGAACATACTGAAATAGTATGGTTTCAATTTACTTTACGTGGTAAATCACTCTCATGGGATGACAAAAAACAGCAATTACAAACAGGAATGACCAATGAATTAAGTATTTATGATGCTAGTTTTTATGCGGCTAGTAAAACAGTTGAAAATGATATAAAAACAGATATTGAATTTATCTATTTAGTAAAATCAATCCTCGAAACAAGGACAAAAGAAGCAGTTTTTGCTCAAGCATTAGAATTATTTAACTAGGAATAACTAGAAACAAAGTAGATGTCTAGAGTAAAAAATGTAGAGTAATAGAGAATGAATATACCCAAGGGACTTAACAAATAAAAAAATCCAGAATAAATCTGATAGTTGTAATTAGATATAGGAATTGAGTACGTTAATTTTTAGAGGTTTCCAATGCCCAATGGCTAAAAACTAATGACTATTTTCTAATTTTTTGAAAAATTTCAGAATAGCAAAAGTTAGCATAGCACCAATCAAACTCAACTGCCACAAACCACATCCAGATGTAATTCCCAAAGCAGCTGATACCCAAATGGCGGCGGCTGATGTTAGTCCGCGAATTTCTAGGTGGTTTGATCCTTGGGAAGATTTACTGACAATTTCTCCAGCACCCAGAAATCCTACACCAGTGGCAATACCTTGAATCACTCGACTGAGAACTTCAGAAATAGTTTCTGATGTAGTTATTTGCAGAGGTATAAGAGTAAATATAGCCGCGCCAAAACTTACCAACATATGAGTTCTTAAGCCGGCTGGTTTTTGCCGAATTTCTCTTTCTAATCCAATAATTGCTCCACTTAGTAAAGCCAGACAAAGCCGGAAAATCATGTTTAGCAAATCATTAGGTTCAATGTGGTAAGTGTTTAACACTTCTATATCTGAGATAAGAGAGACTGTATTCTAGACTAATTGATGAATCCTTACACTTGTTGATGATCACCAAAAAAGTTTACTTTATCAGTAAAATCTATGAATAAAATCTGTACACAGCAAAAAAGTTTCACTTTGAAGGACTCTTGGAGAGTTATATCTGGGTAAAAATTCCATATAAGCACATATAAATATAGAATTAGATTTAATTGGCAATTCACTAGTAAAGTTTGACAGAAATATCTACTTTGTTGAGAAATGCAAAACAATTCTGCAATAAGCGTTCATACCTCCTGTCTCTGTCCTTTGTATATTAGTATATGAAGTTGGTAACATTACTACACTTAATTTATCAGTCCTTCTTCCTGGGAGATATTAAGTAGGTTGAATAGCTGTAGCTGTAAACTAACAAATGACAATCAAAAAAATTGAGTGGATAGACTCTATTGGCTTGACCAAATTAAACTGCAAGACCGCACCAAGGTAGGTGATAAAGCGTTTTACTTGAGTAGACTCAGACAGCGTGGCTACCCGGTTGTCCCTGGTTTTGTAGTTCCAGAAGAATTGCTGCGGCTATTTTTAGAAACTCTCAACACATCAGAGTCACTAGTCGCTAACTTACCCAATTCTTCTTTGCACTTGGATGTAGGTAACTGGCGGCAACTTCAGCAAGTGGCTAGTCGTTTACGTCAGGAAATTATTAATGCAAATGTACCGCAAGAATGGGTGAGTACCATTTTTACATCAGCAAAAGAATGGCAAGCTGAGTATTTAATATTACGCCCAACCCTAGCAACGCCGAAGTTGAGGAATACTGGCGGATTGCTGGAGTCAAGTTTTTGCCCCTGTGATGAAGTGGCGATCGCTTCCTCCCTAAAAAATATCTGGAGTCAACTGTTTCGCGCCAAAAGCCTACTATATTGGCGACGCATGGGAATTAACCTGCAACAGGTTAATTTAGGAATTCTCATCCAACCGGTCAGAAATGCGATCGCTAGCGGTTTGCTGAAGGTGAATGCTACGGGATGGATCATCCAAGCAACTTGGGGGTTAGGAAATGCGATCGCTCAAGGTGAAGTTTTGCCAGATACCTACTACATTCAACAAGAAACAGGTGTGATTTTAGAAAGGCATTTGGGTAACAAAATCCTGGCTTATCACCTGAATCATGATCAACCAGTCTTAACCATCGATCACAGTATCCCCAATGTCTATTTAATTGAGGAAGCCCAACAACAAGAATACGCTTTACAAGAAGAATTACTTCAACAAGTAATAACCCTAGGGCATCAGCTTGTCAGTGAGTTAGGTAAAAACTTTACGATTGAGTGGACAATTGCCGAAGAAAACTCAGTTCCCCGTCTCTACATCACCCAAGTTAGCACCCCCAAATCAGCAATTCCCAATTTACAGTTCATTAAAGGTGTAGGTGCAGCTGGGGGACGGGTAACAGCAAATGCTCATGTAGTAGTCAATCCCCAATTAAAACCAGCACAATTACCCAAAAAAGTAATTTTAGTAGTACCAAAAATTACAGCAGATTGGTTGCCACTGATGGAACAGGTCGTGGGTTTGGTGACAGCAGAGGGAGGTATGACTAGTCATGCAGCGATTTTGGCTAGAGAATTGGGCATTCCCGCCGTAGTCAATGCAGCAGATGCAACAGTGATTATTCACAATGGAGAACGTCTACTTGTGGATGGCGATCGCGGCGAAGTGTATCGTCTGCGGGATGATGAAGTCAGTGAGGGGGAAGCTCAAAAGCTAAAGACACCCATACAACCCCTGACACCCTCACCTCAAACTGTTGTTACTTCCCACTTACCAATGATTGCTACCCAACTGTTGGTTAACCTCAGCCAAACTAGTTTAATAGAGCAAGTACAAAAGTTACCGGTGGATGGCGTGGGGTTATTACGCTCAGAACTCATGCTAGTCTCACTCCTCAAGGGTGAACATCCCCATCTTTGGGTCATAGAGGGGCGGCAATCAGAATTATTAGCATATTTGACTGAACAAATTACCCAATTCGCCCGTGCTTTTGCCCCCAGACCAGTTTTTTATCGCTCCTTAGATTGGCGATCGCACGAATTATCATCAAATAATTTACCATCTACACAGCAATCAGTTTTAGGCGATCGCGGTACATTTAGCTATGTCCAAAATTCTGCCGTTTTTGATTTAGAATTGACTGCCATAGCCAATGTCCAAAAAGCCGGCTATGGCAATATTCACCTGATTTTACCCTTTGTTCGCAGTATCGCTGAGTTTAGTTACTGTAAACAAAAAGTTGAGCAAATCGGCCTCACCCAAGTACCCCAGTTTCAATTGTGGATCATGGCTGAAGTCCCCAGCGTCTTGTTTTTGCTCCCAGAATACATCAAAGCCGGAGTAGCTGGTATTTCCATTGGTACAAATGACCTCACTCAATTATTGTTGGGAGTAGACCGCGAACAGGCACAATTAACCAGGGTATTAAATGAACGTCATCCGGCGGTGATGGCAGCAATTTCGCAACTTATCCAAATGTCAATAGATGCGGGTATACCTTGTTCTATCTGCGGTCAAGCACCAGCCATCTATCCAGAAATGATTGATCAACTGGTAAAATTGGGCATTACTTCTATTTCTGTAGAACCGGAAGCAGTAGAGCGAACATATCAAGCGATCGCTCGTGCTGAACAACGTTTAATATTAGCAACAGCACGCCAACATCTGAAGTAACTCACTCTACCTGATCCCTGACTCCTAAAATCAATAGACTTCTTGCATAAATGCTTAAACTGTCATGTTGAGCGCAGCGAAACATCTCAAAGATTCTACATTTCATTCAGAATGACCTATCTCATTTTGGACTTTTGCAATAGGTCTAATATCGAAAAATTGCTGCTACTAGCTGATTATTTGGCATTTCTTCTGGCTCAACGGTGTAAACGTGACCACCATTTAAGAAGGTGTGAACAGCAGCAAAATCTAACATATCCTCATCATCTGGCTGAGGTTCGGGGTGTAAGTCTACAGTCATGGTATCGGGGTCAAACTTACCCCAAACTTGTTGTCCTAGAGAGACAAACAAAGTGTCAACCTTTTGATAATAGGCGGCTGGGACAATTTCTTTGATGTCACCAGAGGCTTGAGCAACATTTTCTCCAGCTAGTTGTTCATAAAGTGCGATCGCCTCCTGCTGTTTTTGTTGCGCTAACGGTGACACAATTGGCCAAGCTTGATGGTGTAACTCTTCCAGGTTTGTCACTTCGTGATTACCAGTTATTCCCTCTTCCAGCAAATGGGGATAGGTATTCGCCTCCTGATAAAGTGGGTGAAGATACTCAACCCCTGCCACAATTAAAGGTGCTTGTTTGTCCCGTAGTTTGTCATGTAATGCCTGATCAACGGCATAGCAAAATTGTAAAATGCCAGCTTGATGTCTATCCTGCTCTGGACTTCCTTCCCCGTGAAATTGACCAGGGTGCTGAAAAGAATTAGCCGTTCCCCCTCTTGATGTAGCAATTCGGTGCTGTACGCCTTTTTCTGAGTTATCCTGCATGAGCAGCACTTCTTCGACATTTTTCGGCATATTTTCTACTTCCACTTCTCTAATGTCATAGTAGTCGCCCTCAAAGAAGCGGACATCTTGTTGGCTCAAAGTCAGGAGGTAAAATTGGCGATCGCTATTAATTAAATGCAGCAATGGCTTGAGGTGAAATTTATTACCAACAACTACTAACTCTGGCGACTCAATTGGTAAACAATAATACCGAAATATTTCTGGGGAAATAAAGATGGCTAATCCCTGGTCTTGGTGTCCCCAAAAATCATTCTGATCCAGTTCCATTGAAGGTTGCAGAAAGTTTATCGCTTCGGTAGAACGCATTCCTATTGCTTCTAAACGTTCTTGAGCTTCACGGATGACATTTTTAAATCGAATGGGATTTTGTCTGATCTCTGCACCTAATTTTTGCATCGGTATGTACAGAGAGACGCAAGGTGTCTGGGAATTATCAACAAGAGTTTTTAATTCATCAATAGATAGTAGCGTCATATTATTGAATTCCTATCTTCATGAAATAAAATTAAATTGTGTACTTTTATTTCAAGTCATCATTGAGAAAAAATCATCTTTCTTTTGATAAGAATTGAACTATATATACACCTTTCCTAAGTAAGATAAATCTCCTCATATTTCTATTAGATTGGTGAAAATGAGAATAAAAATATAAGATTATAATAATTTTTCTCTCTACACCACACTATGTGCTTATTATAGTTGTCAACAAAATACTTCAAGTAAAAACTTGCACCATCAAAAATCAGCATGGATGCTTCCGAGCTATTAGAAACAATCACACTCCTAATTGAGCAAGCCGAACAAGGGGAAATAGATCCTTGGGATGTCCAAGTAATTGAGGTGATTGACCGTTATTTGGAACTGATGACACCAAAGACAACAGCTAGAGGGTACGAAGCTGACTTGTCTCAATCTGGACAGGCTTTTTTATCGGCATCAATGCTCGTTCTATTCAAAGCAAATACTTTGATGCAATTGTCAACAGCAGCCGTTGAACTAGAAGCTGTAATAGATGATACCTTATTAGATAGTGAAAACGGACTATTGCATCAAGGTCATCGTTTACAGTTAGAGCGACATTTGCGCCGTCGTCCATCTGCAATGCCGCCACCAAAACGCCGCGTGACACTGCAAGAGTTAATCGAGCAACTGCAAATCATGGCGAACCAGCTCAAGCTGGTGCAGAAAGTTAGTAAACCTATCCGTGCTAAACGCCAACCCAGCGTCAAGAGTATGCGTGAGGCACTGGAGTTAGCGCACCAAGAAAATTTAACGGAGGTGGCTGGTGAATTAGAACAAGTATTGCTCTCTTCCGCACAAGAGTTACTTTTAGAGCAAAATTACTTAGATTTAGAACAACTAGTACAATTGTGGACTCAGACCAAGCCAGCACCTCAAAATAGCTCGCACCATGAATCAGAAAATAGCCATTTAGTTAGTGTTTTCTGGGCTTTGCTGCTGCTATCGGCTCAATCCAAAGTAGAGCTGTTTCAGGAAGAGTTTTACCAAGATATTAAAATTAGGTTAATTACAGATCACAGCTAAGGGAACACCAAAAAATAAATTATTCCTAAATTGGCTGTTATTAGGGTGCGTCAGTACGAATAATTTCTTGGTATTTCCAGGTTTTCTCTGACTGACGCACCCTACATAGGGGATATTTTTTTATTTGGACTAACACCTGTCACTCTTGGGAGTAGCCATTGAAATTCCGGGAATCTACAGACGACGGCTTCAGTCAAAGCTAAAATCCGATTATCTTAAAAAGGTAAGCGATCGCTTGTCATTTGTCCGTACCTCTGCTTGCATTAATCAGTAGATTCCTGTTATCCCTGTTGACAGAGGTTAATCAACTGTTACTTAGAGCAGACATAAAAACTAATGATTAAGTATCATTCAATGAAAGTAAACTGGCTGGTGGTTGAGGAATAAACTTTTATGAAAGCGATGATTCTCGCAGCAGGTAAAGGTACTCGTGTCCGTCCGATTACCTATACCATTCCCAAACCGATGATTCCTATCCTGCAAAAGCCAGTGATGGAATTTTTACTGGAACTTCTCCGCCAACATGGATTTGACGAGATTATGGTCAACGTCAGCCATTTGGCTGAGGAAATTGAAAACTATTTCCGTGATGGTCAACGGTTTGGCGTACAGATTGCCTATTCTTTTGAAGGGAAAATCGACGATGACGGTAAGCTGGTAGGGGAAGCTATTGGTTCGGCGGGAGGGATGCGGCGCATCCAAGATTTTTCCCCATTTTTTGATGACACCTTTGTAGTTTTGTGCGGTGACGCTTTAATTGACCTAGATTTGACTGAAGCTGTTAAGTGGCATAAATCCAAAGGATCAATTGCGACTATCATCACCAAATCTGTTCCCAAAGAGGAAGTTCCTAGTTACGGTGTCGTAGTTACTGATGAAGATAGCCGTGTCAAAGCCTTCCAAGAAAAACCCTCAGTAGAGGAGGCACTTAGCACTAATATCAACACAGGTATTTACATTTTTGAGCCAGAAGTCTTTAAATACATCCCTTCTGGTGTGGAATATGACATTGGTGGTCAATTATTTCCCAAACTAGTAGAAATAGGTGCGCCCTTCTATGCCATTCCTATGGACTTTGAATGGGTGGATATCGGTAAAGTTCCAGACTACTGGAGGGCAATTCGTGGGGTGTTATCAGGTGAAATCAAAAATGTGCAAATCCCTGGTCACGAAGTTGCTCCTGGTATCTACACTGGTTTAAATGTGGCTGTGAATTGGGACAAGGTAGATATCACAGGCCCTGTTTACATTGGTGGTATGACCAGAATAGAAGATGGTGCAAAAATCGTTGGCCCGGCGATGATTGGCCCCAACTGTTGGATATGCAGTGGCGCAACAGTCGATAACAGCGTCATCTTTGAATGGTCACGCTTGGGTGCTGGAGTGAGATTGGTTGATAAGTTGGTGTTTGGGCGTTACTGCGTAGATAAAACCGGATCAGCTATTGATGTGCAAGCCGCTTCTCTAGATTGGTTGATTACCGATGCACGACAAGCACCACCAGAACACACTCCCGTAGAACGCCAAGCGATTGAGGAGTTGCTGGGGACGAATGTGACTTAGTTAGGGCAGGGGTTTAGGGGTTTAGGGGTGTAGAGAATGACCTCAATGCCCAATTCCCCAATCCCCAGTCCCCATTTCCCATCCTAGCTATTCAGATATGTGTATCTTCTGAGACTTTGCTCATAGGTTTGCAATAGTCTTTGAGATTCAGCTAGAGTAATGCGCTTTTCTTCTAAGGCTTTTTCACAACGCTGGCGGATATTTTCTACCAAATCCTCGGAGTCATACTGCACGTAGCCAACTACTTCGCTCATCGTGTCGCCTTTGACTACGTGTTCAATTTGGTAGCCTTTGGGGGTCAATTGAATATGAACTGCGTTGGTATCGCCAAAGAGGTTGTGTAAATTGCCCATGATTTCTTGGTAAGCTCCATTGAGGAACATTCCCAGATAATAGGGTTCTCCTGGTTGGAAAGTGTGCAACTCTAAAACTGATTTGACATCACGCAAGTCAATAAAACGGTCGATTTTACCGTCGCTATCACAGGTGAGGTCTGCTAGAATTCCTCGCCTTTTTGGTTCTTCATCTAGGCGATGGATGGGCATAATTGGGAATAGCTGATCGATCGCCCAACAATCTGGTGCTGATTGGAACACTGAGAGATTGATATAGTAGATGGAAGCCATTATTTTCTCTAGGTCTTCCAATTCATCGGGTACGTAATCATGCTGTCTGATGATGTTCAAAATTTTCTGACAGCAAGCCCAGTATAGGCGTTCGGCTTTAGCCCGTTCTCTGAGGCGCAAAATTCCCAAATTGAAGCGGCTGATAGCTTCTTCCTTGAATTGGGTTGCGTCGTGATAGAACTCTTGATAGTTCTCTTTGTTAATTGATTGGTAGGTTTCCCACAGATAGTTAATCACTGGGGATTCACCTTCCTGAAACGGTTCTGGTAAATCGAGAGGGACATCGCTGGTACTGAGAACATCAAAAATTAGTACCGATTGATGGGAAGCGATCGCTCGACCACTTTCACTTAGCAATGTAGGTACAGGTATCTGACGTTCTGCACAGGTATCTTTTAACTCTGCTACGATGTCGTTAGCATAGTTCTGCATATTGTAGTTTTTCGAGGCGTAGAAGTTGGTCTGAGAACCGTCATAATCTACACCTAAGCCACCACCAACATCGAGGTATTTCATATCTGCACCCTGATCTGCTAGTTCCACGTAAATGCGGCTAGCTTCTTGGATGGCATCTTTAATCACGTTAATGGCGGAGATTTGCGAGCCGATATGGAAGTGCAACAATTGCAAAGAACCGAGTAAATCAGCATCACGCAACTTGTCAACCGCCTGAATAATTTCGGGAATTGTCAACCCAAACTTAGCGCGATCGCCTGTAGATGTACCCCAGCGTCCCATCCCTTGGGTGCTTAATTTGGCGCGTACACCCAAAATTGGTTTAATTCCCAATTGGTTGCTAGCAGCAATCACCAAATCGACCTCTTCCACCTGTTCTAAGACAATAATGGGGGTCTGCCCTAGTCGTTGGGACAACATTGCTGTTTCGATGTATTCCCGGTCTTTGTAGCCGTTGCAAACGAGCAATGCGCCTGGGGTATCCAATAAAGCTAAGGCAATCATCAATTCTGGTTTAGAACCTGCTTCTAAACCAAACTGATGGGGTTTGCCAAATCTGACTAAATCTTCGATCAAATGACGTTGCTGATTACACTTGACAGGAAACACGCCACGATATACTCCAGGGTAATTATAACGGGCGATCGCTTTCGCAAAACAAGCATTTAACCGTTCAATCCGGTCTTCCAAAATATCTGAAAAGCGAATCAGTAGGGGAAGCCCCAAATTACGCTGTTTCAAGGCGTTGACGAGTTCAAATAAATCGAGAGAACCGCCGCGATCGCCTTTGGGAGAAACAGTCACATGACCAGCCGCATTAATCGAAAAATAAGGTTTTCCCCAACCTTCAATCCGATATAAATCTTCGCTATCCTCAATTTTCCAAGCGCGAGATACATCTCCTGTACTTGGTGGTAACAGCTTTTTCTGTTTGTGACCTTTTCCTTCGAGTTTGTTGCCGTTGGAAGGTACTTTTACCACCTCATCCGATGTAGCAGTTGATTCAACACCCATGTCTGACCTCTGTGTTTCACCCACGAATAAACAATTTAACGCATTCATTTCGCAACGTATATGCACTCAGAGATAATTTCTGAGATAAACTCTGATTGGTCAACGTCACTGGTCAATGGTCAATAGCAAAAACTTGTAGACTATGGACTTTTAACTCTTGACTCTTGACTAAATAAAAATTTTATTAAGTTTTGGGAGATAGCTTTGGAACGCACATTCTTAGCAATTAAGCCTGATGGCGTACAACGTGGACTGGTAGGCGAAATTATCCGTCGCTTTGAAACCAAAGGTTTTACCCTTGTTGGTTTGAAGTTTTTAAAAGTCAGTCAGGAATTGGCCCAAAAACACTATGATGTCCACCGCGAAAGACCATTTTTTCCCAGTTTAGTGGAATTTATCACTTCTGGCCCAGTGGTGGCAATGGTTTGGGAAGGCGATGGTGTGATTGCTGCTGCAAGAAAAATGATTGGTGCGACAAATCCCCTAACCGCAGAACCAGGAACAATTCGGGGCGATTTCGGGATTAATATCGGTCGTAACCTAATCCACGGTTCTGATGCACCAGAAACTGCTGTCCGAGAAGTTAGCTTGTGGTTCACGGATGCAGAATTAGTCAATTGGCAACCTCATTTAACACCTTGGTTGCACGAGTGATTTAGTGCTGAGTGCTGAGTGCTGTTAGCGGAGCGGGGCGTTAGCCCGTGCTGTTAGCGGTAGCGCGACGTTTAGCCGGTGCTGAGTTCTGAGTTCTGAGTTCTGCGTTCTGAGTCGGGAGTCGGGAGTCGAGACAGAGAAAAACTTCTACCTTCCAGTCCCCAGCTTGTCAATGAGTGGATTTGCAATTTTAGATTTTAGATTGAATAATCTAAAATCTAAAATTCCTAGTCTCCAATTCCCTCACTTGGTTACTTCACTTTTTTCTGGTTCAACTTGGGGTACTTCAATGAGAGTGCGTTTGGAGAATCCCCAAGCGAAAATTAAACCGATCGCAGTAATCATTACCCATTCTGGTGGGACAAAATCATCGTTTACTACCTTCAATAACAGGCGTAAACCCACCAACGAAACTGTGATATATCCGGCATCTTCTAGGTTGGCAAATTCATCTAACCAACGAATAAATAAGCCAGCCATGAAGCGTAGAGTAATAATACCTATGGTTGTTCCCGTTAGCACTAGCCACTTTTCTTGAGATACTGCGATCGCGGTTGTGACGCTATCTAAAGAAAATGCTAAGTCAGTAAAAGCAATTACCGGTATTGCCCGCCACAATGAGCTAAAACGCGGCCCGTGGTGATGGTCGTCTTTTGTTTCTGCTGAAGAAAAGTGTTGGAATACCAACCATAGGAGGTATACAGCACCCAACAGTTCAAATTGCCAGAATTTTTGGATCTCAGTGGCAGTCAACAGTAAGGTGATTCGCAGCACATAGGCAAAGACTAAACCAATGTTGAGTGCCTGACGTTCCAGTTTTTTATCTTCTAGTCCTTGGGCTATGGCGGCCAGCGCGATCGCATTGTCAGCAGATAGCACTGCTTCTAAAAGTATCAGTATCAGCAGGACTATAGAGGCTTCAATGCTGAGATGAAAGTGCAGGTAATCAAAAATTCGGTCTAGCATTCCAGGTTTCTCAAGCAGGGAAAATTTAAAAGTAGCAGGGATAGTTAGTTTAATCTAAAAAGTGCAACAAATTGCTACCCTAATCCAGCTTAACGTGTAGGTGCTACATTCTGGGGAGATTAGTATCTATGCGATCGGCTAGCAAGTAAGTCACTATGGTGTAATCCAATACACCTAATCAATAATATCCTAGTTTTTGAAGTTCGGAGACTCTGTCTACGATGAAGGAGCTATTAATAACTTTGATTTTAGCCATAGAGAGTAATCTTTTGACGTTTTGTAGTCTTTCTAAATCAGGTGTTTGGTTTAATTCAGCAATTAAAGCACTGCTATTAATAAGTTTTTAATTCGCTGATTGACATTTTTGTTAAGGCGTGTATAAAAAAATAATCCGATTGTCTCCTTTTTCAAACATCCTCTAAGGTCAAAAACAGGGTTTATTGAGAAAATCTGAAGCTGAAACCCTGAATTATCACTTGGAAAACCCAGTTTTTTAGGTCTTGTTAAGAAAGGTGCAATATATTATTGATGAATACTAGATTTCCCTAGAATCAAGATTCGTGTAAAATTATGCCATTGACAATGTCAATCATACTGAACATTAAGGATATTCTCAATGGCTATTGGTAAAACTAAGTTGTATCTAAAACCGTTAATTGTGGGTTTAAGTATTGTCTGTGGAGTGTTGGGTGTGGTAGTTCCTAAGGCTGTTTATTCTCAGACTCAAAGTGTACCTGTGATCAGGATTTTAAGAGTTACTTCCAATGGAGGTACTACTTTCAAGCTACAAGAAAACTGGTTTCGCCAGTCAGGCACAATTACAGAAAATAATAAAAAGTGTGCTGTTAGATCAGGCGATAAATTTTTTGTTGCGTCTATTAATGATAATAACAATAGTAATACAGAGTTCCGTGAAGGTAATCGGGTGGAAAGACTCAAAGATTATTACACAGTAACTTTTGACAAAACATTGGCTTGTAATCAACAAAGTCAAACATGGTATATCTTTAAAACCCATGTACAACAATTACAAGCCGTCCCTGTGCGCTAAACCCTGATTTCCACAATTTATCTATTCAACGTTTCACAACATTTCTGTTAGTTTTTTTAACAAGCTGTCGGCTAAATCTGATACCTCTACATCATCTGTTTCGCCGATAGCTAAGATATTTTTTACAGTCGCTAATCTGTCTGTTGAGGGAGTAATTCTCCACATTTCTTCTAAGTTTACTGCTAGATCAAACAGTGAGCGATCGCCTAAGTAATGCCGTAACCTTAAAGCTACAATATCATCACTTACCAAAAACTCTTTGATGTGATCTAACACTGGGTTAGCAAATATCTCATCATTTTCCCAAGTTTCTAGCCAATCTCCATCCACATCATCAACGTAGACATGGATGAAATTTAACCCATAACTTAGCCAGTCTTGCTGCATTTGTCTGGCTGTCGCTAACGCTTCAGTAAATGTTTCCATCTGGTTATTGTAACTACTAGTTTCTTTTTGGTTAGCCATATCAAGCCATCATTGGCAAATCAATAAATTATGTAATTTCCGACAAAAATTAAGAAAATTTTAAATATTTGCCATTAACCAAAGAGTCACTGTTGTATAGTGTGACATTCACTAATTGGTTGATGAAATTTGCATCTTGAGGATTGTAACTTAAGAATAATCCTCTCTCGATTTCCCAAGAACGTAGCGTACTTTCCCATGCTTGGTGTTTTTGGTGATTTAGTTCTTTACTAACACTGGTAACTTGAATGCAGAGTGGTTGCTGCTGATGATTACTAACAATTAAATCTGTGGCCATAGAAAGGTCTGCAATATAGCGTTGCCAAACATTCCCGTTTCTACTGGCAATATGTTGCGCTATAGCTTTAATGATATCATCATCTTCTTGATTAAACTCCCCTGCCATGAGTTTTTGTTTCCAGATGTAAAACTTAGCATCGCTAGCATTAATCCATTTTGGAAACAGATACCCGTACCAGTACCTTTCATTAGCTGTCATTTGTGCAAATTTAGCTGCTTTTTCGGCTTCTGAAGGTAGGGATTGAATGATCAGCCAAATTGTTGAATCCGTAATTACCTCTAACAGAAAAGCCAGGACAAATGGTTTAGCAGTCAGAGAACCAGGCTTGATGTCTTTTACCCAACGGTTTATTTCATCTAATTTTTTGGCTAAATTAGAATCTATTAAGGACGCTTGCTCAGTCAGCAATTTCAACTTATCTTTGATGTCTTTTGCTTGCAAACGATCGCCTACTTTACTATAACTATAGCTTTTTGCCGCCATGAGCAATACTTCGACCGATTGATATTTTTCTTCAACCCAAAATATTAATTAATATTTTATATCTAGAAAATACACAGTATCTTTCAATACTACGATAAGTAACTGCACTATGAACTGACGTAGGTAGATGCAGAAGCTATCAATCTTTATCATACTCCATATTGAGTAATAAGTCTAAATCCCTACCCTAGCTTAAAAAAAATCAAAGCTCTTTTGCGTAACTTTGAGTACAGAATAGTTGTCAGTCACAACACTAACACTATTACCAGCAATCATTATGTCTGAGTCCAGCATAGAATCAATCCTACAAGAGAAGCGGCTATTTCAACCCTCTAGCGATTTTTCGCAAGCTGCCCAAATCAAAAGCCTAGAAGATTATCAGCGTATTTACGAGCA
Organism: Anabaena sp. UHCC 0399; assembly: GCF_034931465.1. Taxonomy (NCBI): domain Bacteria; kingdom Bacillati; phylum Cyanobacteriota; class Cyanophyceae; order Nostocales; family Nostocaceae; genus Anabaena; species Anabaena sp. UHCC 0399. The sequence continues at coordinate 26,805 of NZ_JAYGGZ010000030.1, forward strand.
AGCTAAGGCTGATCCACAGAAATTTTGGGCAGATTTGGCTGCATCAGAGTTGCATTGGTTTGAAAAATGGGACACAGTGCTAGATTGGCAACCACCGTTTGCCAAGTGGTTTGTGGGTGGGAAGATAAATATTTCTTACAACTGTCTTGACAGACACTTAACTACGTGGAGAAAAAACAAAGCCGCATTGATTTGGGAAGGAGAACCTGGGGATTCCCGGACTCTTACCTATGCCCAATTACATCGGGAAGTCTGCCAGTTTGCTAATGTGTTGAAGCAACTGGGTGTTAAGAAAGGCGATCGCATCGGAATTTATATGCCGATGATTCCCGAAGCGGCGATCGCTATGTTAGCCTGTGCCAGAATTGGCGCACCCCATAGTGTAGTGTTTGGTGGTTTCAGTGCGGAGGCTTTGCGCGATCGCTTAAATGACGCTGAAGCTAAATTAGTGATTACAGCCGATGGTGGTTGGCGTAAAGATGCGATCGTTCCCCTCAAGGAACAGGTTGATAAAGCGATCGCTGATGGTCTTGTCCCCAGCGTTAAAGATGTTTTGGTAGTGCAACGTACTGGGCAAAAAACCCACATGGAAACAGGACGTGACCATTGGTGGCATGATTTACAAAAAGGCGTATCGGCTGATTGTCCCGCCGAACCAATGGACAGCGAAGATATGCTGTTTATTCTCTACACTTCTGGTAGTACAGGCAAACCGAAGGGTGTAGTCCATTCCACAGGTGGTTACAACCTATACACCCACATGACCACCAAATGGATCTTTGATTTACAAGACACAGATGTGTATTGGTGTACTGCCGATGTGGGTTGGATTACAGGACATAGCTATATTGTCTACGGCCCTCTTTCTAATGGTGCAACGACGCTGATGTATGAAGGTGCGCCGCGTGCGTCAAATCCTGGTTGTTTCTGGGATGTGATTGAAAAATACGGCGTAAACATTTTCTACACTGCACCAACAGCAATTCGGGCATTTATCAAAATGGGCGAAGATCATCCCAACGCCCGTAACTTGTCTTCGTTGCGCTTGCTGGGAACTGTCGGCGAACCAATTAACCCCGAAGCTTGGATGTGGTATTACCGCATCATTGGTGGAGAACGTTGCCCAATTGTAGATACTTGGTGGCAAACAGAAACCGGTGGGATTATGATTACACCCCTACCAGGGGCTATTCCTACTAAACCAGGTTCAGCAACGCTTCCCTTCCCTGGTATTCTGGCTGATGTGGTGGATTTAGAGGGAAACTCTGTCGGTGATAACGAAGGCGGTTACTTAGCGATACGCCATCCCTGGCCAGGAATGATGCGGAATGTCTACGGCGACCCTGAACGCTTCCGCCGCACCTACTGGGAACATATCCCCCCCAAAGATGGTAAGTACACCTACTTTGCTGGTGATGGGGCGAGAAAAGACGAAGACGGTTATTTTTGGGTGATGGGACGAGTAGATGATGTACTCAATGTCTCAGGACACCGCCTCGGTACAATGGAAATTGAATCAGCCTTAGTTTCTCACCCAGCAGTGGCTGAGGCGGCGGTAGTAGGTAAGCCGGATGAACTCAAAGGCGAGGAAGTGGTTGCTTTTGTCACTCTAGAAGGGACTTATCAAGCCAGTGAAGATTTGAGTAAAGAACTCAAAAAACACGTAGTTGCAGAAATTGGTGCGATCGCCCGTCCTGGAGAAATCCGCTTTACTGACGCATTGCCCAAAACGCGATCGGGTAAGATTATGCGGCGATTACTACGGAATCTCGCTGCTGGTCAAGAGGTATCTGGGGATACTTCCACCCTGGAAGATAGAAGCGTCTTAGATAAATTAAGGGAAGGTGCTTAGTTTAGTATGAATGCGTAAAACATATATAGGGTAAGTAAAATTTATTACCCTATATTGTCTTGATAAAATTAATTTATATCTTGAATTAAGATAGAGGTATATGCAAAAACATGAGGGATGCACTGGGAGAGAGAGGAGAAGCACTATTTAAACTTTTAATAACCGAATTTCACTCGGATGCTGGCCCAATTTTTAAGCCCCAGTTTTTAGGAGATAAATGGCAGTATATTGATTTTATCGTGGAGTTAGTAGGCACTGGTTCATATATTCCCTACTTCTTTGTACAAGTCAAAACTACAAGAAAAGGTTATACAAAAAAACTCAATCGCCTGAAAATACAAGTTAAAGAACAAAGTGTGATTGGTTTAGCATCATATCCAGCACCAACTTATATAGTTGGAATTGATGAAATTAATGAAACAGGTTATATAGTTTCTGCAAACGGCGAAAATTTAAAATCTCTCTCAAGTTTATCTACTAATTTTTTGATTAATAAACAAAATAGACAAATTCTTTGGAATGAAGTAAATAATTTTTGGACTCAATGCAAACCGAAAAATTTAGCTTCGCAATTTCCTGATCAAGAATGGAGATAGAAAGATGCAAACAGAACAACCTTGGTATATTGGTTTACGTTCAGAAGCTCTGGCGATGGTGTATTTAACTCGTCGTGATGATTTGATTGTTTCTCCGTCACAAAAAAATACAGCAGGCTTAGACTTCCTCGTCACAATCACCAAAGATAGTATGTATAGTGGTAGGCTCTTTGGTGTCGAAGTCAAAGCTAAAATTTCTTCGGATAGTTTAACGCAAAATGGCGAAGTTTTTAAATTAAAAAATAGTCATAATCATCAAACTTTGCTGAGAGATTTACCATTTCCAGTGTGCCTATTTTTCTTCACTTTAGATAATGATCAAGGTTACTATCAATGGATTTTAGAGCCTATTATTAAATCTGAAAATAATGCGGGCTTACAATTACGTGATAATAATGAACTTAAAAAACTCGATAATCAAGCGATAGATAATATTATTTCACTAGTCAATAGTTGGTACGACCAAAGAAATCAATTAACATGAACACACCAAATTTATTCTATGAAAATAAATTCGTTTGATCGCTTGCAAGATACTGCTTATAGCTACATCTTCTCACTTCCCTATTTTCCCTATATTGCTTATGTGGCCGCACTTCAGGTTATTATGGGGATCAGGACGTGATTAAAGATAAGGATGAGGGTGATGAAGCCAAACAGTCAACTGCAATCAGGATTTGTGAAAGCTTTTAGCTGTGTATCGCTGAATCTCATCGCCCTAGTGTTGCCAATTGCTGCTCAAGCACAGGAACAATCACCAGCAAAGTTTGCCTGTCAAACAGCATTAAATACCCCAGAACAAAAACCGCAACAGAAACAAGTACAGAAGTTAGCACAGTTTGCGGATACATCACAAGAGCGATCGCAGCTGATCCAACAAGCTAATGATTTATACAATCAGCGTAACTTTAAAGGCGCAGAAAGAACTCTGTGTCAACTGCTAAAAAAATATCCCGAAGATACTTTTGGCAACTTCCAATTAGGCAATGTGTTTGCACGTCTGAGCCAACCAGAAGCTGCGATTAGTGCCTACCGCGAAGCCATTCGCCGCAATTCAAAATATGCTTTAGCCTATAATGCAGTGGGCGTGGTGTATGCTAGCCAAAGTCGTTGGGAAGATGCCATTACCGAATACAAAAAAGCTTTAGAAATTAATCCTGATTATGGTGATGCACTGATTAATTATGGTCAGGCATTATGGCAAACTAATCAAAAGGATCAAGCACGAGCTTCTTTAGAAAAAGCTTTAAATATCTTTAAAACCCAAAAGAGAAACGAGAAAGTTTACCAAATTGAACAAATTTTACAGCAGATCAAAACATTAGATAATCCTGGAATTTCATAATACTGAGTGCTGAGTAGGGAGTGCTGAGTAGGGAGTGCTGAGTAGGGAGTGCTGAGTAGGGAGTGCTGAGTAGGGAGTGCTGAGAAAATTTTACTTTGTCTCCCCTACCTCCCTATCTCACAAAAAAAATCGCGTTGCTCCCCCTGTCACC
>NZ_JAYGGZ010000030.1:30847-82047 GCF_034931465.1 Anabaena sp. UHCC 0399
ACCTGTCCCCAATCAATCGTCGCTTTGACCAACACGACGGATATTGAGGATGTCGCTCATTTTTTTGATTTGAGTGAATACTTGTTCTAGTTGGGGGCGATCGCGTATTTCTATTCCTAAGTCCATTAATGCTGGTTGACCAATGGATGTTTTAACTTGGGCGTGACGCACGTTGATCCCTTGGTCACTTAATCTTGATAGGATATCCTTGAGTACCCCTACTCTATCGAGGGCTTCAATTTGGATATTCACTGGGTAGGTGTGGGGACGACCACTATTTTCTACACTGTGATTCCATCGCACTGGTACTAGGCGATCGCCTTCTACTGGTTCTAAATTATGACATCCTTGGCGATGGATGGAAATTCCTCTACCCCTTGTGACTGCGCCAATAATTGGTTCTCCAGGAATGGGGGTACAACAACCGGCAAGATAATATACTAATCCTTCTACACCGATAATTGGCGAGTCTGTAGCACGGGAAGTCGTTGGATATGTTTTGGGCGTGGATGACTCTTTTGGTAGTAAGGGGATGACTTCTGCTGTTGGTTGTTGCGCTTTCACGACTTCTCGCCAACGATTCAACACCAAATTTAAGGTTATTTCCCCATAACCTAAACCTGCTAGTAAATCTTCTGTACTATGGTAATTACATTTTTCTGATACGGTCTGCATGGATTCTGACTTCAGCAGATTATCAAAACCTGTTTTCCCTAGTTCCTTTTCTAATAACTCCCGCCCACGAGCCACATTTTCTTCCCGGCGCGATCGCTTGTACCATTGTTTAATCCGATACTTGGCTGTGGAAGTCCTGACAAAATTTAGCCAATCTAAGCTGGGATGACTATTCTTTTGGGTAATAATATCGACGATATCACCATTGTGTAGTCGTGTTGACAGGGGGACAATCCTACCATTCACCCGCGCCCCAGCACAGTGATTTCCTACTTCTGTATGGATACGATAGGCAAAATCTATTGTTGTTGAAGCTGGATTTAAGGAAACAACATCCCCTTTGGGGGTGAAGACATAAACATCGTCTTCAAATAAATTATCTTTGACGCTATCAAGATACTCTTGTGCGTCCTTCATGTCGCTTTGCCATTCCAATAGCTGCCGCAACCAGGTAAACTTGTCATCACTGGTTGTCAGTAGGCTATTAGACCCGCCCGTTTCTTTATACTTCCAATGGGCTGCAATCCCGTATTCTGCAATGTGGTGCATTTCTGTTGTGCGAATCTGCACTTCTAACGGACGACCGGTTAAGCCAATGACCCCTGTATGCAACGATTGGTAGCGGTTAGGTTTGGGTAAGCCGATATAATCTTTAAATCTGCCGGGAATGGGGCGGAAGGCATCGTGTACTACAGCTAAAGCCCGATAACATTCTTCATTTGTCTCTACAATAATCCGCAGGGCTGCCAAATCATAAATTTCATGAAATTCCTTTTGCTGTCGCTGCATCTTCTGGTAGATGCTATACAGATGTTTGGGACGACCACTAACGTCTAAACAACGAATTCCTGCTTGCTGTAACCGTTGCTGCAAAGTTGTTGTAGCTTTAGCTAATTTCTCTTCCCTGGCTGTCCGTTTTTCCGAAACGTGCTGCTGAATTTCGCGAAAGGCTTCTGGTTCTAAATACTTAAAGGCTAAATCTTCTAATTCCCACTTAATCCGCCAGATCCCCAAACGATTGGCTAAAGGTGCAAAGATATCTCTGGTTTCTTGGGCTGAACGGCGGCGGCTGTCTTCAGACATATATTGCAGAGTTCGCATATTATGCAACCTGTCTGCCAACTTCACCACAATTACCCGAATATCCTGCGCCATTGCCAAAAACATTCGCCGAAAGTTTTCAGCTTGTCCTTCAGTTTTGCTTTTGAAATTAATTTTAGAAAGCTTGGTGACACCTTCCACCAACTGACGCACTTCCGCGCCAAATAGCTGCTCTATTTCTTCAATTGTGACATCTGTATCTTCAACTACATCATGGAGAAATCCAGCTGCTATCATAGCGGGACTGCCTCCTAAGTCGCGCAGCAAACCAGCTACAGCCACAGGATGGCTAATATATAATTCTCCTGACTTGCGATATTGACCTTTATGCAGCTGATAAGCAAATTCAAACGCCCGGCAAATTAACGTGTTATCACTATAGAGGCGGTCATCTTCTGCTGCGTTGTGCTGGGCTGATGTCTCCCGCAAAGATTTCTTCAGCCATTCGGGAAGGGAAAGATCAGTCGGGGAACTTATAGCTATGCTGCTCATACAATAGGAGAGGTGATCTCTGGATAAGTGGGAAATAGATGCAACTGGCAGCATCATCAGTCTATGATGTTGCTGTCCTGGTGGGGGGATGAAAATAGTAACAGGATGATTCCCTATATACCTATGGTACTCATCCACTGCGGGTTTTCATGATCATATGTGGAAAAAAACGTAGATTGCAAACACAGCCTCAAAGCAAAGTCTGAGGCTGATAATACAAGTAAGAGCGTAAGATAGATTATTGTAGAAGAAAATTTTCTTGACATTAATACTATCTTAAATAGCAGTGAATGTCTTTAAGTTCTGATAAATATCAAGCACTGGTAAACTTACTTGAACAATTGCGTACAGATGTCAGCAATCTTTACGTTACTACACCTGATATGAAACAGCGTGTAGCCAGCTTACAACAATTGTTTGCTCAAGAAATCGTCCCTTTGGCGGTAGATGCAAACTCGCGAGAGCAATCTTACCAGACGGAAATAAGCAAGCAGTTACGCCTGTTGGAAGTAGATGTGATGTTTTTACAAGGGGCGCGGCAAACATCGACGGTACAAACAAGACTAAAGACAATTAGCGATCGCCTCACAACACTAACTCAATATTGCCACGCCATACTGCAACAAGATACACAAGAATGAGGCAAGGGAGCAGGAGTGTAGGGGCGAAATCAAGTCAAAAGTCAAAAGATTCTTTTACCTTTTTACTTTTTCATCCCCTATGCCCTCCTACGCTGGTGTTATAATTAGGGGTTAAGCAGGAACAAAAATTATGACTACAGTTGTTATCTTGCCGATATCAGATGCCAGTGGTGAAAAATGTTATCAAGCGATCGCCGGCGATAAGTCTTCTGTATGTAAAACTGCGGGACAGGCTCTAGATGCTTTAACTGCTGAGTTAGGTGAAACGGGATTTAGTGCTTTGTTGGTGATTCAAAGTTTTCGCCCTGATCAGTTCTTTAGTGCCGAGCAGCAAAAACGCTTATCTGAAATGATGAGTTTATGGCGGACAGCACGCGACAAAGGACAAGAGCTTTCTTTTGAGGAACAAGCAGAATTAGACAGTCTTGTTGATGCTGAACTCAAAGCTTCTACAGCACGGACAGCATCTCTACTACAGCAAATCAGCCCATGAACCCCTACTATAGTTTGGTTGCAGACCAGGCTAATCATCGCTGTGAATATTGTCATGCGCCTGAGTTGATTTTAATCTTGCCTTTCGTTTAGGTATATTTCCATAGTTGGTTGATCTACTACTGATATTTAAGTCAATAATTGAACGTGAGTTCGACGAATTTTAAAAACCCCTCTCCAAACTTCTCTCCTGCAAGGAGGCTTAAAAAGCTAATTTTTTATTATTTAAGCCCCTCTCCGCATCGGAGAGGGGTTTGGGAGAGGTCATCGAACTTACGTATTAGAGTTTAGAAAAATCTGATGTTGATTTTAATTCGCAGTCCGTTTTTGCCGTTTCAGGATGAATATAGCGGCTGCACCAATAGCTAAAATCCAGCCGCCGGAAGGTTCGGGGATGCTGGTGCTGGTTTTCAAGGGATTATTGGGTTTGGTGAGGGTTTCTTTACCATCTTCTATTTTGCGGTCAAAGCGATCGCTTGCGGCTTCGGCTTCTTTGAGTAACCGTCTTTGTTCGTCGTTGACTAATACCAACATAGAAGAGTATGGACTAACAATCTCATACTTTTTCGCGATCGCGTGAATTGCATCTAAGCTTTTGAGGTTGTCTAACTTGATTTGTTTACTCAAGCTTAAAATCAATTGTCGGGCGGCTAATGGTTGTAAATCTGCTGACGGTTGAGGGTTATTTACCTCTGCGGTATCAGTTTTTTGCAGATACCACGCATAATTATCTACTACACTCACAACAGAGTCACCTAACGCTGATTTCGTAGCAATTCGTTGCAATACCTCTGCAATATCTTCCGAGACTCCACCGCCAGTATCTTGGATCGATTTGATCATCCCATCGTTGTAGGCTGCGGGTAATCCACCTAAATGCACCATCCATAGAGGCGCAGGTGAGGCAACTACAATCTTATTCTTACGGGATAACTCATAACTCCCCTCATCACTAATGAGTAATACTGCATCATAGGCTGTGTCACCGCGCAGTTGATTAAACTGTTCCAACATTTGTTGGGGTTGAAGTGTACCGTAAAAGGTAGTTTTTTCCGCTTGGAATTGTTGGATATCATCCAGCCGTTGGGGTTCTGCACCCTTAGCGACACTGATGTATAAATCAGCATCATTATTAGTTAAATCCTTGTCTGCAAAGCCATGCTGTTTTAACCAATCCCAAGTTTGTGCTAATTCCTTGGTATGACTACCCATACTGCGGGAAGTATCCAAAACTAAGGCGATGCGTTGGGTTTTGGGTAAAGAATAATCTTTTGGGGATAAAGGCTTGGCGATAATGCGATCGCCATTTTCTAAGTTCACTTCATGGAGTGCAGGCTGTACTTTACTACTGGCGGGGACAAATTCTTCTAACCAATCATCCTGTTTAAAGTTGATAGCTTTACCGTTACGGGTACGTTTAGTATCCTGACTCCAGAAAATATTGCGTTTTTCCCCTAAATCTGGCATCGCCCAACCTTGATCTTTACCCATCACCTTGTAAGTTAGCCATAGGTGCATTTCCGTGGCGCGTGGTGGTTGTCCTTGGATTTGTAGCACATTATTGGGAGGGATGGGAAAAGCCCTCAAGCGATAATGTCTTGGCCCTACTTGTTCCAGTAAAGCCGGATCTACAGGGCGTTCTCTTCTCACCTGGGAATTGTAAACTTTTTGGGCAGCACCGCGAGGAGAAACAGTGAAAGGGAAACGTTGGGATAGTTTGTTAGTATCTCCCAACCATAATCCGGTAATTACAGCACTTTCTGGCAAAGAAAACGAATAAAAAACTTCTTGAACTTCTCGAGTTTGGTTTTTGTAAACTTCGTATAACTCCACATCAGCCCAATCACCATGTTCTTTAATTGTGACTTGTTGTGATGCTAACCAAACTTTTTTCTCGTTGATATTTAATAAACCAGCCTTAACTTCTTGCTGGTTAAAAGTAGATTGTACAGCATGACTAACTGCTGCTTTTTCTGCTTTTTGTAGTGGGGTATCAAAAAATTCTGCATAAAGTTTTTCGGCTTTTTCAGCATCTTTTTCTGAACCTTGATATAAAAATGGTGACATCAAGAAGTTATAGCCATTTTGGATGTTATTAGCTACTGATTTGTCTAAGCCTAGTACCTGTCGATACATAGCACTGATATGATTATTTTCTTCTCTACTACTGAGATAGCGATAAGAAGATAAATAAGCGTTGACTAAACCATCGCGAATTTCGTTTGATTTAGCTAAAATGGTTTGGTGATTGCGCTCATTATTAGAAGAATCAGCTAATAGAGAAAAAGCCAAAGCTTGAGGCTGTTGTTGTAGAGATATAAAGGTGATAAAAAAAGCAATTACAACAGCACTAGCACCAGCTAAAGTCTTTTTATTTCCGTAATCTCTAGCAAAAGCTTGTAAAATTCTAGAGCCAGAATTTACATACATTGCTGCTAGTGCGGAAGGCATGAAAATAAATAAAGTGGCACTAAAGGCAAAGAGAAGAAACCAAAGGGCAACCAACCATAAACCACCAATTAACGAGAAATCAGTCAATATATACCATAAACCTTTTAACCACTCAAATTTAACAAACTCCTGCACCAAAAACGCTGCTAAAGGCAAGGCATAAAATAGTAAGATTACACCTGCATAGATGCCGAATAGCAGCATTAAACTATGTGCTAGCATTTGCACCCATTGCAGAGTATTTTTTCGTCTAGAAGCATACCCAAAAAATAATTCTCCGCCAAATGCTGCAATACATATACCAATTGTGGCGATAATCTGGGTACTAGCAGGTGTCAATTCCCGAATGACAAACAACCGCAACAAACACAAAACAAATAGTGGTGCTTCTACCCCATAAAATAAGCGGATGAGTTGTAGGGGTTGTGTGATGAAAAACTTACCTCCAATAAGAGAAGAAATTGTTGGTATGGCGATTAAGGTAACTAGAGTTAGAGAAAATTCTGCGGGGATATCACCCTGTAAGGTGGCTTGGAATAATGGTACAGCTATCCAAGGCATTATCCCGAAATAGACAAACATTAAAAATGTTAAGTTCCACAGCCAAAATATGGCGTAAAAGGTAGTATTCCAAAAAATCTTCACAGCTTGATACCCTCCTATTAGCAGTTATTAATGCTTCTACAGAATCCAGTTGTCACATTCCCAGTTTTAGATCGATAAATTAGATAAATGTTTACAGTGTTGTCAGAAAACAAGACTGTAACTTTATAGTTCCCAAAAGTTGGGGAGAGTGGAAATTTAAACGCAGAGGGGAAGAGAGGTAATTGCGGAGGTACGCGGAGGGTTGACTACGAATTTCATGGAATGCGGAATGCTGTACTTACTTAATTAGCGATCGCCTCATGAGTTTGATTCGCTATTGCTGCGCCATACTCCAACAAAACACCTCCAGACGCATCTGAATCATGAGTTTGTGATCAAGCTTTGCTGTTAGACTGCAAGGGATAAAGGGAATCATAGAATCAACAAAAGTCCTTTTAGGTAGTGAAGATTCTATGCTGAAAATTAAGTTAGGAATTGGGCAAAGGATTAGTCTAGGATATGCCATTACCCTAGGTATTGCTGTTTCTGGAACGGTTGCTGGTTTTGGTATTGGTCGTCACTATTACCAACAAGCTAGCGAAAGGAAACAATACATCCGCAATGAAGTTGAATTACTGCATCGTTTGCAAGCTGGTGTTCTTCAGGCGCGTACCCATCAACAACAACTCATTCCCTTAGTCAAAAACCCAGAAAGTTATAATGAGGAATATGCTCATTTGCTGCACCATGAAGCTGAAATAAAAAGTCATTGGGCTAAGTTAAAGGCTTTTGTGAAGATAAAGTCTAAACCTGCGGGAGATATAAATCTTACAGAAATACCAAAATTTTTGCAAACTTATAATGATGTTCCACAACAGTATTTTCAAGAACTAGAATACCGGAGAAAGCAGATACAGACATTAAATTTGAATACACCAAAAGATATTGAACAAGCTCAAAAAATATTAATTGAATTTACAAATAGTGATTTAGCACTTAATTTTGATGGCATTTCTGATGATTTAGTAGATATTATTAAAAATTCTTATTTAACAACAAAGCAAACTAATGAATTGCATGAACAATCCACCAAATTATCTCAACAAATTGTTCTTACTAGTATTACCTTATCAGTGGGTATTTCAATTCTCTTAGCACTTTTTACTAGTCGAGCGATCGCTCGACCTATTCAAACATTAACTAATATAGCTAGACGTTCTACAGAAGAGTCGAATTTCAATTTACAAGTGAATATTGATAGTAATGATGAAATTGGTGTGCTTGGCAACTCTCTCAATCAATTAATTGCTACAGTTAAACAACTATTAAACCAGCAACAGGCAGCTAACGAACAACTAGCAGCTTATAACGAAACTCTAGAACACAAGGTAAAGACAAGAACCGAAGAACTCAGTGAAAAAAATATCCGTTTGCAACAACTGCTAGAGGAATTACAACGTACTCAATTGCAAATGGTGCAAAGCGAAAAAATGTCTGCTTTGGGGCAAATGGTAGCAGGGATAGCCCACGAAATTAATAATCCAGTTAACTTTATCCACGGCAATCTGGCTCATGTCCAAGAATATGCTGAAAATCTCTTGAATTTTGTACAATTGTACCAAAAATATTACCCTGAACCAGTATCAGAAATAGTAGATGAAGCAGAAAATATCGAACTGGAATTTATCCAGGAAGATTTACCAAAAATGTTAGATTCAATGAAAATTGGTACAGATCGGATTCGCCGGATTGTGCTGTCATTGAGGAACTTCTCACGTCTTGATGAATCAGCATTCAAAGCGGTAGATATTCATGAAGGGATTGATAGCACTTTGCTAATTTTACAACATCGTCTGAAAGATACACCAGAATACCCCGCTATTCAAATCATTAAAAATTATGGTAATTTACCTTTGATAGAGTGTTATCCTGGGCAACTCAATCAGGTATTTATGAATATTTTAGTCAATGCTATTGATGCTCTAGAAGAACAACAAAGTAGGCAAAAAAAGAATCAGATTACTATTAGTACATCTATTAAAGATTCTCAGTGGGTGCAAATTGCGATCGCTGATAACGGTTCTGGTATCCCTGAAGATGTTCAAAGCAAAATTTTTCAGCCATTTTTTACTACGAAGCCATCCGGTAAAGGTACAGGAATGGGAATGTCTATCAGCCTGCAAATTATTACCGAAAAACACGGGGGGAAATTAGATTGTTTCTCTACTATTGGTCAGGGAACAGAGTTTATTATTCAGATTCCCGTAAGCCAAAATTTCACACTTGCTACCGTTAAGGAATGCTAAGTAATATAAATTCAATAATTTATCTAAGCTAAACGCTGAACGATAGGAATTTCAATGACAAATTCTATGCCTTTTGGTTGATTAGAATTACAATATAGCTTTCCAGAATGTTTCTCCACAATAATCTGGTAACTAATCGATAATCCTAGTCCTGTACCCTGACCTACAGGCTTAGTAGTAAAAAATGGGTCAAACAATTTGTCACGAATATTTTCGGGAATACCTATACCATTATCAATAATCCGAATTTGTATCCAAGATTCATTTAGTTGATAAGTGCAAATACGAATTGCAGAAGGGTTATTTTTAATTTCATCACCTGTACGTTGTAAGTTATATTCATGTAAAGCATCTATGGCATTAGCCAGAATATTCATAAATACCTGATTCAGTAAACCAGGGTAACATTCAACCAATGGTAATAAAGCATATTCTTTAATTATCGAAATTTCTGGATTTTTGTCCATAGCTTTCAGACGATGAGATAAAATCATCAAAGTACCATCAATACCTTCATGAATATCTACTGCTTTGATTTCCGCTTCATCAAGGCGAGAAAAATTACGCAGGGATTTAACAATTTTCTCAACTCTGTCAGTACCAATTTCTATAGATTTAAGGATTTTGATAAAATCTTCTTGGACAAATTCTAAATCCATCTCTTTGATTTGGGATTGAATATGATCTGGAGGTTGGGGATAATATAGCTGATAATTATGTATAAGCTTTAATATGTTAGATGAATATTGTTTTACATAGTCAATATTGCATTTAACAAAAGTGATTGGATTATTGATTTCATGGGCAATACCAGCTACCATTTCACCCAAAGAAGACATTTTTTCTGTCTGAATTAATTGGATTTGAGCTTGTTGCAATCTTTGTAATGTTTGAGTGAGTTGAGTATTTTTATTTTGCAACTCTTTTGCTCTTTTTTCTACACGCACTTCTAATTCATGATTGATATTTGTTAATGCTTTTTGAGCAATTTTACTAGATTTTAAATAGTTCTTTAATAAACGCAAAACTAATAACCATGAAGGGATAAGGAAAGCTAAACTAATAAAGGAAGCACAAATTGACCATAATAGATATCGGCGATATTGGAAGACTCTATTATATATTTGAAGAGAAATACTTTGATTTATTTTATTAACTCCTGATGCGTATTTTTTCTTTTCTGATTCGTATTTTTGACTTAACAAAAGGGATTTAGCTGCTAGTTTTTGACCTGTTCTAACTAAATCAAAAGATTTATATTCCATCGCTACTAAACGTTGATTCGCAGCATCAGTCTCTTGTGCATCTTGATTATTATAAGCTTGGGGAGCAAGTTTAATTGATTCTTTAATGGCTGCATCTAGTAAAGGTTCAAATTTACGATATCTTATTTCCCAAATGGAATCACCTGTAGCAGCATTCATGCGGGCTGACATCGTAAGAACTTCATCATAATAAGTAATTTTTTCATTCAAACTTCGTAGTTTTAATTCGTTTTCAAGAAGATTATTAAAATCATTATAAGCTCGCCAAGTAATCCATGTTTGAGGTAAAAATAAAACTAGAGTTAGTATAACAGTGATAGTAATTAACTGAGATGGAAGGAGTTTAAATGGAAGCCGAAATAATTTTAAACATATTGATTTAATATTTGTTTTTTGAAACATGATAAAAATCTATATTACTTTTCTAAAAATAGTGATTCTAGATGAATAGTTGTCAAAGGATTTAGGTTGAACTCATTATGAATAAATGAATATAAATTCTATCTGCGATCGCATAAAAGTCAAATTTTTCTAGGAATTGCAGTTACTACTCCCAAAGGAAGTATTATTATTGTCTAACCATAAATAATATTGTCTGTTTTAATAATTATACGCACCTCCGTATTTTTTCTTAATCTTGTGAGAAAGTTAAACAACAAGAATAAAGTAATAAAGGAAGAAGCATCTTCTTTTATTATCTTTCCCATGAAAAATACAAGCAATTTTCATATAAAAATTATTAAAAATGTGAATTTTTAAGCTAGCAAAAGTAGTAAATAATGACATAGAACAACCCTTTTCCTCTTAACTCAAACTTATATCTGACTGAGGATTCCAGAAACCATCGCGTTCTGGTGATAAGTTGTCATCAAAATTTTATTGGAGATGCGGCACTAGTTGCGGATTCCGTGTGCGTCAAGATGGTACAATCACCATAGTTGAAGGATCATCAAGCACTCAAGAAATCCACTTACTGCCTAGTAAGCAGACACTAATAATAAAAATGACGCACTCACCAAAATCAGGAAATGATCAGGAGTCAGCGAACCGTCGTTTATTAAATCTTCTCCTTTCAAGACGTACCAACCTAGTTGTAGGAATTATTTTGCTCACTGGAATCGCATCTGGTACTTGGTGGGTAAGACAATATGTATACAACGATTTAGCCCCGTTAGTAGAAACAAATCTGGAGCAATTGCTGGGGCGACCAATAAAATTAGGCAAAATTGCAGCTTTTTCATTCTCTAGTCTGAGATTTAGCTCTCTATCGATACCAGCAACTTCTACAGATCAAGATTGGGTGAAAGCAGAGAGCGTTGATGTGCAGTTTTCACCCTTACAAATATTACTTACCCGAACATTACCATTAAATGTCACATTAGTTCAGCCCAAGGTCTACATCCAACAAGATCAAGATGGTAGTTGGGTTACGGCTGATGTTAAGAGTGGAGAAGGTCAAGGTGCTATTCAAATTGAGTTACAAACACTCAAGCTTGTTGATGGGAATGTAGAGTTATTACCAGCATCCACATCAATTAAGCCGAAAGGTTCTGTAGTTATAGATAAATTTGGTGGTATTGCGCGATTTTCACCTAAAAACACAGGGGTTGGTTATGAAATAAATGGTCAACTTACCAGAGGCGGTACAGTTAATATCTCTGGTGAAACAGAATTGAAAACACAAGCAACTAGCCTCAAGGTTGTAGCACAAAGTTTACAAGCTTCTGATGTCAGTCGCCTAATTCAATTGCCAATTATTTTACAAGCAGGACGTATAGATGCCGATTTAGGACTGAAAATCCTCTCCAATTCCGCAGATATAGTAATTACGGGGACAGCTACTCCTAGTGGGGTGACTGCTCAAATCCAAGATATTCCCCAACAGTTTACTAATACTAATGGTAACTTGACATTTAAAGGTCAGGCGATCGCTCTAGATAATCTCACGACAAACCTTGGTCAAGTCCCCATCGTAGCAAATGGAACAGTTAATACACAAACAGGTTTTAACATCTCAGCCCAGGTAAAACCAGTCAGTGCGAAAAATATTTTAGACACACTCAAAGTAGATTCACCAGTGATAGCTACTGGCGAAGTGCAAGCAGATATTAGGTTGCAGGGGACACTTCAGCAGCCAATTCTTAGCGGTACAGCCAGCAACACCAAACCAATTCAAGTTGACCGTGTTCAATTTAAAACCGTCAATACTGATTTTCGTTTGAGTATATCTGAAAATGCTTCTCGAATTTTTGTCTCAAATTTAATACTAGTCCCCGCCGCAGGTGGTGAAATTACAGGAAGCGGTGAAGCTACTCTGGGTGATCAAGTAAATTTTAAGATTCAAGCAGTCGATATATCCGGGGATATACTAGCACGTAGCTATGGCTTGACTCCTCCCATCAATGTGGGTAATGTCTCAGCAGAAGCAGAAATTACTGGCTCATTAGATAAACAATCTTTGGCACTGAACATTTCTAGTGTAGAGGTGAAGCCGCCAGCCGGGGGACAAATCGTGGGGAGTGGTCAAGTTCAGCTAGCACCCCAAGGGAATGTATTATTCAATATTAAAGCCCAAAATTTACCAGGGGATGCGATCGCTAAAACCAACACCCCTGCATCTACAATCAAAGTCGGTTCTATATCAGCCAATGCGAGAATTTCCGGTACTCTTGGCAATCTGCGGACAGTAGCACAACTGCAAGCACCTACTGCTACCTATCCAACTACGGGGCGAGTTGTGATTACTCAACAAGGGCAGAATATCCTATTGCCAAGTGCTGTTTTTAACGTAGTAGGTGGTACAATTACAGCCAATGGTCAGCTTACTCAACAACGCTGGCAAGCTGCTGTCAATGCCCAAAGTTTACAATTAAATCGTTTTCAGGAGATACCACCACAGTTCCAGGGAGTTGTAAATAGTGCATCAGTAAATTTGTCAGGAAGCACTACGGCTTTTCAACCTGCAAATATTCAAGCTACAGGAGAGGCCAGCTTGAGTTTAGCAGGAGGTGGCGTTAATCTGAGAGACATTAACCTCAATGCTGGTCGCTGGCAAGCCGTTGTCAACGCTGACCAAATACAACTCAACCGTTTCTCACCACAACTCCAAGGACGGCTGAACAGCGATATCAAATTGACAGGGACAACGGAGTCTTTCGAGGTTGCAGATATTCGCGCAGCCGGACAAATCCGCGCTTCCCAAGTCGTACCCCAGTTAGCGCAACCGCTAACAGCCCAATTTCAGTGGAATGGACAGCAGATTATAGTCCAACGTGCGAGTATTCCAGGATTTAGTGCTAGTGGTGCGATCGCTGTACAATTACCCCAGACGGGTACACCCCAAATCACTGGGTTTAATTTGAATGTCCTAGCAGAGAATTTCAACCTGCAAAACACTGGCTTGCAAGTCCCTGGAGATATAGCAATAGCAGGTTTACTTGATTTTAATGGGCAAGTTACAGGGACTCTGGAAACTCCCAAGGCTACTGGTAATATCAAGCTGCGGAATTTCAATGTCGGTAACTTAGCATTTGACCCAGTTTTAACTGGAGACGTGATTTTTCAAGGAGGACAAGGAGCAACACTGCAACTTGCAGGGAGACAAGACAAAATAGCAGTTAATCTGGGTGCAGATTATCTCCCCACCTCATTTTTACTCAAGTGCGGTCAGGCGATTAGCACAGGTAGAATCGCAGCAGATAACTTAATTATCAACGCCCAACAGTTTCCTATAGCTCTGGTTGGTGGCTTTTTACCTGACAATAGCTTGAAACCTCTAGGGGGAGAACTATCGGGAAATTTAGTTGTTAACCTGAATAGTTATGCAGCAAGTGGAGACATAGAGATAATTAAACCCCGTGTTGCTAGAGTCTCAGCAGAAGAATTTCGAGCTAATATCAACTATGCCGATGGGACTGCTAGCTTAACTAATGGTCTATTGCGGTTAGGAAACAGCAGCATAGCTCTCAGTGGAAATTTGCAAACCGGTAATGACCCCAAATTTCAAGTACAAGCTGATTTAGAGCCAACTAAAATTGAGCAAATCTTGCAAGCATTTAATATCTTCGACCTCCAAGACCTTGGTAGCGGGTTGGAGTCTCCAACGTTAGCCGGAGCAGAGGTACTCGACACTACACCTGTGAGTTTACCGAATGCAGACTTGCAAACACAGTTAGAGTATTTTTCCCAAATTGAAACATCGGTAGCACAACAACAGCAGCAAGAGAAAGAACAAGCAACCTCTTTACCTACCCTTGCAGAATTAACAGGTGCTTTAAGTGGGGGAATTACAGCTAGTGGTTCATTAAAATCTGGTTTGAATGTCGGCTTTAATTTCCAGGGTAATAACTGGCGATGGGGTGAATATTCGATTAATCAAGTCACAGCTAAAGGTAATTTTGCAGATGGTGTAGTTACACTCTCACCATTAACTCTGGGGATAAATCAAGGATTAATCGCTTTTTCTGGACAGTTAGGAACAGAACAACTATCTGGAAACTTAAATGTAGCAAGTTTACCCCTGTCACTTTTACAGCCTTTTATCGAGCAATACCCTGTAGATGTCACAGGTCAAGTAAATGCTGTAGCTAACTTGCAAGGTAGTTTAAATGACCCTAAAGTTAATGGTGAAGTTTCGTTAGCTAATGCCACTGTAAATCAGCAACCTGTGCAAACAGGACAGGTAAAATTTAATTACAACAATGCTCGTCTGGGTTTTGATAGCACCTTGTTATTGACTGGGACACAACCCCTATCAATTACAGGTAGCGTACCTGCACCGCTACCTTTTGCGGCAGTGCCATCAGATAATAATCAACTCAGTGTCAACGCCAGTTTGAATAATGAAGGATTGGCACTGTTAAATGTATTTACCAATAATCAAGTTAGTTGGGTAGATGGTCAAGGCCAAGTAGATGTTAATGTTCAGGGTACGTTAAAAGAGCCAATTATCAATGGAACTACCAGAGTTAATAATGCTACTATTCGCGCTCAAGCTTTATCCGAACCCCTCACAAATGTCACAGGAACACTGGTATTTGATGGTAGTACGCTAAATGTAGAGGGTATTCAAGCCAATTATAATCAAGGGCTAGTAGCTGTCACAGGAATTTTACCTATTTTTACTCCTCAGCCAGACGCATCCAATCCCCTAACCGTATCTATAGAAGAACAACTAGATTTTCAAGTTCCAGGATTGTATCAAGGTGATGTTAGCGGTAATGCCGTAATTCGGGGAACAGCACTAAAACCTGTAATTGGTGGAGAGATAGAACTGAGTGATGGTCAAGTCATTATTGGCAAATCTGCGGCTGATAGCTCAAACCCAGCAAACACGACTGCAACGACACCAGAGCCTACTTCTATTACTCTCAATACACCAGAGGCTAGCAGTAATCCAGTAACTACAACAGAGGTTAGCACTACACCCAACTTACCTATAGAGTTTGCAGATTTACGATTGGTTCTGGGCGACGATATTCGGGTTACAACTGAGTCTCTACTCAGCTCTATACCAGGAGCATCGGCATTTAGTCAACCTGTACTGAGCTTTGATGCTAAAGGCGACCTGACTATCAATGGTACTCTAGCCAAGCCCCTCCCTCAAGGAGTCATCCGTTTGACAGGAGGACGAATCAGCTTATTTTCTACAGAGTTTACCTTGGCGCGGGGCTATGAACAAACAGCGACGTTTACTCCCAGCCAAGGACTTGACCCCAGCCTAGATGTCCGATTGGTGACAATTGTATCTGAGACATCGGCAACAGGTAGTCAAATCTTAGAATCACCTTTGTCTTCGGAAATTAGCGATATTTCCGCTAACAACTTTGGGACTTTACGTACCGTTCGCGTCCAAGCAAGGGCGACAGGTAAGGCCAGTGAATTAGCAGACAATTTGGAATTGACGAGTGAACCTCGCCGAAGTCAGGGAGAAATTGTTGGTTTGTTGGGTGGCTCGATTCTTAATTCTCTCAGTCAGCCAGGAGATTTAACACAAGGATTGACTAATTTCGCCGGCTCTACTGTTTTAGGTGGTTTGCAAGGAACTATCACTGCTATCGGACAGGCGGTTGGCTTTAACGAATTTCGGATATTTCCTACTCCTGCTACTAGTCAAGAATCAACTACATCTTCAGTTCTCAATTTGTCAGCAGAGGGTGTGTTTAACGTCAACCGTAACTTATCTGTCTCCTTATCACGCGCTTTTGCTACCAATGAGTCTTTCCGTTACAATTTGCTTTATCGTCTCAATGACGAAATTCTTGTACGTGGCGCGACTAATTTGGGAAATGAAAATCTATTCTTATTTGAATATGAAGCCAGATTTTAGCATCAGTAGCAATAATATTTGATTATATTTCCCTATTCAAATCCAATACTTTAATTTAAAGAATTTGATACACTAGCTTAAATTTAAAAATATCCAAGCTGGTAGCTTTGGGCTGATAAATAAACTATGAGTAAAGAGTTATTTTGTATCGAAAATTTGCGTGTCGCTTATCCGCAGCGTAACGGGGAAGAACTACAGTGGGCAGTTGATGACGTATCTTTTACCTTACAACCTGGTGAAAAAATGGGGTTAGTTGGTGAATCGGGTTGTGGTAAGTCTACCTTGGGACGGGCGGCAATGCGTCTACTACCAGCTTCTAGTCAAGTGGAAGGGCGCGTGACATTTCAAGGAGAATCGGTATTTGATTTAACACCAACCCAATTGCGGAAATTTCGGGGAGAAGCGGTAGCATTAATTTTCCAAGACCCGATGACGCGGCTTGATCCTCTGATGACAATTGGGAATCACTGCATCGAAACTTTGCAAGCCCACTTACCAGAGTTATCAGCCAAGGAAGCCAAGGAACAAGCACTGGCTACTTTAGAAAAGGTGAAGATTCCCGCTAGTCGGTGGAATCAGTACCCCCATGAGTTTAGCGGCGGGATGCGTCAACGGGTAGCGATCGCCCTAGCTTTACTTCTAAATCCTAAATTAATTGTCGCTGATGAACCTACCACTAGCTTAGATGTCACTGTCTCCGCCCAGATTTTACAAGAATTAACCCGCCTTTGTAGTGAGGAAAATATGGCACTGCTGCTAATTTCTCACGATTTGGCAATGGTGGCGGAATATTGCGATCGCATTGGGGTAATGTACCAAGGTAAAATGGTAGAGATGGGTTATACAGATACTGTCTTTAAGAATCCCCAACATGAATATACGCGATCGCTTTTGCAAGCAGCGTTACACATTCAATCAGTTGATGAGGTGGGGACTGGCGACTGGGGACTGGCGACTGGAGAAAATCACACTCAATCCCCAATCCTGCGAGTAACGGAACTTAAGCAGTATTACACTATCGAACCTAACTTTATAGAACGACTGTTTAAGGCGGAAAGTCAAACTATTAAGGCTGTAGATGGAATTAATCTGGAATTGTATCCAGGGGAAATTCTGGGATTAGTAGGTGAATCTGGATGTGGTAAAAGTACCCTATCGCGGACAATATTACAGTTAATTCGTCCGACATCTGGAAAGGTAGAGTTTTTAGGACAAGATTTAACTAAGCTGTCCCGTCCAGAAATTCGTGCTTCCCGGCGACAAATCCAAATGGTGTTTCAAGATCCTCATGCTTGTCTTAACCCAGCTATGACGGTGGGACAAAGTATAGGCGATCCTTTATTAATTCATCATCTAGCTGATGCAACCAAAGCCAAAGAACAGGTGTTATGGATGTTGGAGAAAGTCGGCTTAACACCAACGGAATTATATTATCAACGTTATCCATCAGACTTGTCTGGGGGACAGCAGCAACGGGTAGCGATCGCACGGGCTTTAATTACTCGTCCTAAACTATTAATCTGCGACGAACCCGTGAGTATGTTAGATGCGAGTGTACAGTCCCAAGTGCTGGAATTGATGTTGCAATTAAAAGATGAGTTTGAGTTGACCTATTTGTTTATTACTCATGACCTGTGGTTAGCAAGATTTTTGTGCGATCGTATTGCCGTGATGCACGGTGGTAAAATTGTCGAACTTGGCCCCACCAAACAGATATTTGCTAACCCGCAACATCCCTACACCCAAACTCTCCTAGCTGCTGCTCCCCTACTAGCACGAGCTTAGAAAAATCAACCGCATTGCGCCAACAGCAGATGCAAAATCTATGCGGGTAGCACTTGTGTGTACACCGTAGCTCCGCGTCGGAGAGGGGTTGGGGAGAGGTCATCGAACTCACGTTTTTCTTACTCAGCACTTAGTGCGGTCAATTGAGGAAGTAAAGCAGCGAAAGCTTTACCTCGATGACTAACTGATTTCTTTACTTCTAGCGTCATCTGGGCAAAAGTCAATTGTTTTTCCGGAACATAGAAAACTGGATCGTAGCCAAAACCACCATCACCACGCGGTGCATGAAGAATTTCGCCAGGACAAATACCTTCAGATTGAATAGCAATATTACCATCAGGAGAAGCGATCGCCACTACACACACAAATTGAGCTTTGCGGTTAACTTCGCTACCTAATTCCCTAAGTAATCTGGCAATGCGATCTGAGTCAGATGCACCATAACGGGCAGAATATACCCCTGGTGCGCCATTGAGGGCATCTACTTGTAAACCAGAATCATCTGCGATCACCCAATTTCCTGTCGCTTTCGCTACTTCAGAGGCTTTCAGACAAGCATTTGCCGCAAAAGTATCACCGGTTTCTTCAATTTCTAATTCTTCCGACTTCAGTTTTAATTCCCAGTCGGTATCTTTGAGGTAAGCTTGCATTTCCCGCAACTTACCAGGATTACTTGTAGCTACGATAAGTATAGTCATTAGTTCTGAGAAAATTCGTAATTTCTAATTCGTAGTTCATAATTGCGAATTACGAATTACGAATTACGAATTATTTAATCTTACTCTGCCCAGTGTTTTGCCCAAGCTAGGGTTTTATGTACTTCTTCTAAGCTGGAAGCTTCGCAGTAGAGGCGTAAAACTGGTTCTGTTCCACTGAATCTGATCATTAACCAGCTATGATCAGCGAGGCGGAATTTGTAACCGTCTATGGTTTTACAGTCAATTACAGCTTTACCGACAATTTCTGTTAATGGTTGAGTTTCCAGTTGTTGCAAAAGACGCGCTCTTACTTCCATGCTGGCTAGGGGCAAATCAATGCGATCATAGGCTGAGGTAAAGCCTGTTTGCTGTTGTAAGTGGCGATAATAATCTCCTAAATCTTGCCCAGATTCCACGATCGCCTCTAAGACATACAATGCTGATAATAGGGCATCTCTTTCTGGTATATGGCTACCATAACCAATCCCTCCCGATTCTTCCCCACCTAACAAAACTGGTGCGGCTAACATCCGGTCAGCAATGTATTTATACCCAACTGCTGTTTCAAATACTGAGAGGTTATGTAGTGCGGCTACCTTGGGAATCAAATCTGAACCACTAACGGTTTTGACGATTTCGCCTGTAAAGTTGCGTCTTTGGGTGAGGTGGTCGATTAATATGGGGATGAGAACTTGGGAGCTTAAAAAGTTAGCGTTACCATCAACGGCGGCGATGCGATCGCAATCTCCATCAAATACCAACCCTACTGTTAAACCTGATTTATTGCTCTCTCGGTGAGTTTTGATGACATCAAATAGCCCAGATAGGTATTTAGGTAAGGGTTCTGGCGCACCACCACCAAATAAGGGGTCACGACTGCTATTGATTTCTTGGACACGTTCACCTAATAATCTGCCCAAACCACTCGCAGCTGCACCGTGCATGACGTCAGCAAATACGGTGAGTTTACCAGAGGCGATCGCTTCTCGGAGTTTGGCGATATTAACTTTTTTTTCTAAACCTTGGGTATAACTCGGCCAAGGATCAAATGTTTCTAACTTACCGGGGGTAGCTGCTGGTGGTACACCTACTGATAACTGTTCTTCTATATTTTTTGTAACTTCTGGTGATACTGAACCACCAAAATAACCTTTGACTTTTAATCCTAAATATGCACCTGGGTTATGGCTAGCTGTAATTACTAACGCACCTAAAGCGTTGAGTTGTTTTGCTGCCCAACTAAAAGCGGGGGTTGGGGCATAGCTTTCACTCAGCAGAACATCAAAGCCGATGGCTGTAACAGAATTGGCAACGGCACGGGCAAAGTCTTCTGCCATAAATCGGCGATCGTAACCCACAATAATAGTGCGGCTACCTACTTCCGAAAAATATGTATCATATAATACTTTTGCTGCAACTGGCGCGACCAAAGCTAGACGTTCAAAGGTGAATTCATCACCAATTACGCCCCTCCAGCCGTCTGTACCAAACTTGATGGGGCTAGCTATAACTGGCATTCAGGTATCCTCGGTAGTACACTTGAGGATTCTAGCATTTGTACAGTTGGCTCAGTAGCAAAAGAAGCGTAAGAAGGTGATAGATGACAGGTGAATTTTAGATTTTAGATTTTAGATTTTAGATTCAAACTAATTCAAAATTCAAAATTCCCAATCTATAGATATTAATAATCCTTAATAGTCAAAACTATTAAGGAGTTT
This sequence comes from Anabaena sp. UHCC 0399, assembly GCF_034931465.1. Taxonomy (NCBI): domain Bacteria; kingdom Bacillati; phylum Cyanobacteriota; class Cyanophyceae; order Nostocales; family Nostocaceae; genus Anabaena; species Anabaena sp. UHCC 0399. The sequence continues at coordinate 51,385 of NZ_JAYGGZ010000030.1, forward strand.
TTATAGGAGCATGAGATGCTCACAATTTATGGTGCTTCGTTAAAAATCATCCAGAAACTGACTTAAACGACTAATAACTGGGTCAACCTCTTCTGGTGGTTCAACAGGATAGGTAGTAGTGTTGACTACATCTGCTGCTGGTGCGGGTGGAGGCGAAGAGTATATTACAGGTCGTTCTGTCACCATAATTGCCAGATGCGCCATTTGCTGCGTTAGTTGCAAAATTTGGCTCTCCAATGCCTCCAACCGATGGGATTCTTTGGCAAAAAAACGTTCCTCAAGGCCAGCCACTTGACGTTGCAGGTCATCGATTTTTTGTTCAACCGAAGCTATCTCTGCTGTTTTGAGACCAGGTTTTACGGATTCCGGTACGCATAGAGTTTGCCATAAGGCTTCTTTACAGAGGTCGCTGAAAGTTTTTTCTGGTTGTTTTTCTAAATAATTTTCTACAACCGCCAACAAACTTTCGTCAGCAACCTCTGGGTTGAACGTAACCGATTTAACTACCTTTTTTGACCATTGGAACATTCTTTTTAAGCCCTAGAAGAGCGACTGGAGGATAATTGCGCCTCTCCATAAATATACTGCCCCAAAGCGTTAGCTTGTCTAGAAGGAGCTGATAGATGAGCGTTAATTTTCGCTTCTTTGAGTAGACGTTGCACATCTTCCCAGAAGAATTCTCCACCGCCGCCGGTGATGATTACGTCGGTGACACGTTCTGGCAACCAAGCTAAAACTCGACTGCAAATTTCTCGTGAAAACTGCTCAATGAGGTTGGGTAGAAAATCATCTAGGTTAGTAGGCTTGCTTGCGCCTTTGGGACGGTAGAAGCGATCGCCTTTGGGTTTGTTAACGGCAGAAATTAACGCTAGAGATTGACTATCTGCGCTCTCAATTTCAGCTGCTACCATCTCATAAAACTTGCTCATGCCGAAGTCTTCACTCTTAGAAGCACCACGAGCAAACCGGAAGTTATCCACCATCAATAAATCAATGGTTTGGTGTCCGATATCGACGATCGCCACAGATATTTTTGTAAAATCAGGGCTGCTACCACCTTTTTTGGGTTGGGCTTCTGACCATAACAAACTGCCATAGCCTTCTGGCATTACCCAAACTTTAGAGATATTCAAAGATAAAGATTCGCCCCGGAAGTTCAACATATGAGGCCCGGTGACTTGGCTGATTATCTGGGCTTTTTCTCGTTCAAATTGTTCTAACGAGAGGAAAGGTAGACCCAGGACTACAGAAATTTCATCTTTGAGTTTGAAGTAGCCAGCACACGCCAAAACTTTCACCAGTGCATCTTCCACTTTGGACTGGCCAACTCCTAAGTTAGCCCCAAAGTCTGCTGCTAGTTGACCAACGGCGTAGCCTTTGCCTTGATACTCCAGCCATAAGTCCATGAGAGGGTCAGTAGCACGAGCTTCAAACACGCCACCGCGTACCTGTTCGATGGACATTTGCTTGACGTTGGCAGGTACGAACATCACATTGTTAGGTTCGCGGCTCACACAGGTCTTTGTGGAGGTTCTGCCCAAATCGACACTGAGAATAGATTTGCCCAAACCATTATTAGATTTAGGCACTGTGGTATTGAGGGGGGTAGATGCTGATACCCTGTTGAGAGGGATGGCAGCAGCATTCATCGGGGTAGCGGCGGAAGGTTGGTCAGTCATACAAGCTCCTAGTCCTTTCTTAACTGTAAAAAGTTACCATGCCTATCGTACAAATATGCGGGATACCAGAAATTTTCAGCTTCGTCAAGTGTAACTACAAATACGCCAAAATTTAAAGTTTTAATAAAATTTAGGCGATCGCTTTCTTCAGCATTATTTGGCATAGTGTAGGCGAATTTTTACCAGATGTAACCCCCAGTTGACAACTAAAAGTAACTGTTTTTCAAATTCTGCTATTTCTGCGCTTACGTTTGAGTATCCAGGCGACAAATGCTAAAACCAAAATCCCAAGTACAATTTTGGATACAGGGGCTAGGTACTTATCCACAAGTTCATACTGACTACCCAACATATATCCTGAGTATGTTAGCAAACCAACCCAAGCTGCGCTACCTAATGTTGTATAAAATAAGAATGGTAGCAAACTCATATTGCTCATACCTGCGGGTACGGAAATCAAAGTCCGCACCCCAGGAACTAAGCGACCAATGAAAACTGCTTTATTACCTTGAGTATCAAACCACCGCTTGGCTTTAGTAATATCCTTGCTAGATACACCAATCCACTTGCCATACTTTCTAGCAAAGACCTTCAAACGCCTTTCCCCCCAAAATTTACCGGGATAATACCAAATAAGTGCGCCAGTGACAGAACCGAACAGTCCGGCAAAAAACACACCCAAGATATTTAGCCTTGAATCTGGAAGATTTGCTGTATAACCTGCTAGTGGCATAATCAATTCTGAAGGAATTGGTGGAAACAGGTTCTCCACAAACATCAACAGAGCAATTCCGCCATAGCCTAAAGATTCAATAATATTTTTGATCCAATCCGATGACATACAATAGTTATCTCAAAACTTGATGTTTGTAGTGAGGACTTTAGTCCTTATGCTTTTGAGGACTAAAGTCCTCACTACGAACAACTAAAAAATAAAAAAGCAAAAGTCAAATTTTTTACTGTTGACTTTTGCCTTTTAACTTTTAACTTTTAACTTTTAACTTTTAACTTTTTTACGCTGTGGGAGTCAATGATTGCACTCTTGATTCAGACTCCCAATCTAATGGATTCCATACCCGTTCTTCCAGAGCCATCTGTTCAATTAAACTAGCTAATCTCAAAGCCTTAAGTGCTTGTTCACCACCTACGGAAGGCTGATTACCACCGTGTACGCAGTTGACAAAATGCTCTAATTCTGCACTTAGGGGTTGAATGTTGGTAGTATAAACTTTTTCAATCAAACCATCTTGCCGATATAAAACTTGCTTATGATCGTTGAGAGAGTTAGCAGGTGTTTGTCGATGAATTAAAATTTCATTCTTGAGAAAATCTGCTTCAGTAAATGAGTTTTTACAGTGGGCGACGATGCGGCGGATTTTGCGGTGTGTGACTTTGCTAGCTGTCAAAGTAGCAACAATGCCATTGGCAAATCCCAAGGTAGCCGTCACGTAATCTAAATAACCGGAGTCTAAGGAACGAGTACCACTGGCGGTTAATTTTGTGACTGGTGAAGCTGCCAATTCCAGCAGCAAATCGATGTCGTGAATCATCAAATCCAGCACCACCGAAACATCATTGGCTCGGTCAGAGTAAGGACTCATCCGATGAGCTTCTAGTGCTAAAACTTCTTCTGTTTTCAGGACTTTGTGCAGCTCGCGGAAGGCTGGATTAAATCGCTCAATATGACCTACTTGCAGGATACACTGAGAATCAGCAGCAGCATTGACTAAGGATTCCGCCTCAGAAATACTAGCAGCAATGGGTTTTTCAATTAAGACATGAATGCCTGCCAAAAGACAGTTGATGCCCACAGCATAATGCAAGCGAGTGGGAACAGCTATGCACACAGCTTCTACATGGGGGAGCAGGTCACAGTAATCTTCAAAAAAACGCACCTTGTATTTACTGGCGGTTTCTAAGCCTCGTTCGACATTAATATCTGACACACCGACTAGTTCAACATCCTTCATTGAACTCAGTGTCCGGGCGTGATGTTGTCCCATGTTGCCTACGCCGATTACACCTATGCGAATCGGTCGTGGCTGGTTGCGCTGTGTATATGAATTTGGTTCTGCCACTGACATGCTATTTTGCACTATTGTTCTCTCCTCAACCACCAAATTTAGAGACGCTATGGCCGTTGGCGTTTATACTTGACAGCCGATTATTATCCGTCTAAAACCATCCAGATGGTAACATAGAGGCTCTGTTTATGAAGAATTTCAAAGTTTGCGATGAGTTCCCGTAATTTGGCTGTCTTTTGTATAGACATTGCTCAAGTGTACGGTTTTTTCTGTTATACACAAACTACAATCAGCCTTTTTATTACCTTTAAAAACCTAGTAGTTCTAAGTGGAAATATTTAAAAGACAGTTAGACAATAAATTATCTGGATTAAAGATTAGCAATTCCATTGTGAGGAAAATTACAAATTAATTAACAACAATATCATACTGGAATACTTACACAAAAAAAGATTTATCTAAGATGTCCACTACGGTTATACTCAAGTGATTTTTGCATAATTATTTGCATCCCTTAGAGATTTAACCAATGATTTTTACGGATGCTCATCAGGAAAACCACGTTCTTTGCGGTGATTTTGATTTGGCGATTTACATTAAAAATTTGAAGCGGAAATGAAAGCTGTAATTTTGTTATCGGGAGGATTAGATTCTTCCACCATTCTTTACCAAGCAAAATCTGATGGTTGTGAGTGTTACTCAATGTCATTTGATTACCAACAGCGACATCGCCGAGAGTTACATTCAGCTTTACTTGTAGGGCAAAAAGCTGAGGTTGTCCAACATCAGGTAGTTAACTTTGATTTAAGACAATGGGGTGGTTCAGCATTGACCGACGATGCGATCGCCTTACCTGAAGACCGTTCTCTGGATCAGATGTCACAAAGTATTCCTGTAACCTACGTACCTGCACGGAACACAATATTTTTAAGTTTTGCTCTAGCCTATGCGGAAGCGATCGCAGCTGAACGTGTTTACATTGGAGTCAACGCCCTAGATTATTCAGGATATCCTGACTGTCGTCCTGACTATATCCAAGCAATGCAAGAAGTTTTCCGACTGGGAACGAAACAAGGACGGGTTGGGCAACCAATCAAAATTGTTGCTCCCTTGCTGGAACTGAAAAAAACCGAAATTATCCAGCTTGGCAACCAATTAGGAGTACCTTGGGATCTCACTTGGTCTTGCTATGCCGGTGGTGATGTCGCTTGCGGTGTTTGTGATTCTTGCCGTTTGCGACTAGCCGCTTTCGCCGAATTAGGACTTGTTGATCCACTACCCTATGCTTAATGGGAATAGGGCATTATTTAATTTTGACTTTTGACTGGATTATTCCCCAGTCACTATTCAATTAACCGACGCAGTTGAATTTGATGCAGGCGCGGCCCATCAACAGATACAACTGTGAATTCAAGATTTTCATAGCGAAAAAGTTCGCCCATATGAGGCATTTTCTGTAATTGGTAGAGTAAAAAACCAGCTAGAGTCTGATATTCCTTGGTTAAGGGTAAATTGAGATGCAACACTTCGTTGAGGTCTTCTAAGTTAACCTGGGCTTGTACTAAAAATGTTTGCGGATCTAACATCTCAATGAGCAAATCGTCACTGGTTTGAGATTCGCCCACATCGCCAATAATTTCCGCAATTACATCTCGGATAGTCAAAAGCCCTACTGTTCCCCCAAATTCATCTACGACTATCACCATAGCTGGCTTTTCTTGCTGCATCATTGGTAAAAGTTCACTTAGATGCGTAATTTCTAGTACAAACCGAGTTGGACGCATCCAAGCTTGAATTTGACTGTTTAAATTGAGTTGTCCCGTAGCTAAGGGTTTGGCTAAATCCCGAAAGTAAACAATTCCTCGAATGTCGTCTAAAGATTCACCGATGATGGGATAACGAGAATGCCCAGTAGAGAGCATTTCTTGGAGTAAGGTATCAAAAGTAGCATCTTTGGACAAAGAAACAATACTAGTACGAGGAATCATCACATCTTGGGCTGTGACATCACCAAATTCAAAAACATTATTGAGCAATTCTCGTTCTGTGGTTTCTAAGCCAGTAGATTCATATTCTGTGGAAATAATTAGCTGTAACTCTTCAGGCGTTACAGGCGGCCGCCAACTTTGGCCGGTGTATTCAATCCTAAAGAGTCGCAACAGATAACTAGTAGATTGGTTGAGAATCCAGATAAAGGGGCTGAAAAAACGCACGATCGCTTTAACTGAAGGCCCTAAAAACCGAGCCAACTGCTCAGAATAGAGCATGGCTACTGATTTAGGGCATAACTCCCCTAAAACAATTTGCAGATAGGCAATTAAAAAAAAGGTGAGAGGAATTGATATGGAATGAGCGATCGCACTACTCATACTGGCGGTTAAAGGAAAGGATTTGAGCCATGAACCGATGACCACCACAATCGAACTTTCACCAATCCACCCCAGAGCCAAACTAGAGAGGGTAATACCTAGCTGGGTTGTTGATAATACTCTATCAATACTACGTTGCAGTGTTTCGACTGCGATCGCTGGGATATCACCAGCCTGAACTAGTTGATGAATACGCGATCGGCGTACTGTCACCATAGAAAATTCTGCTGTTACAAAAAAAGCATTGATTAAAATCAGTAAGAGTACCGATAACAACCGCAGCCCCACATCTGTCAACCTCAAACTAGGAAATTCATTCACCGCCACAGCTCATACAAAACTCTTCCTCTTGGGGATTGGGGAATTGAGCAGAAAAAAGTCAAAAGTTATTAGTTTTCCTCCCTTCCCCAATCCCCAATCCCCAGCTTTTCAATTTTGGATTTGCAATTTTGGATTTCAGATTATTCAATCCAAAATCTAAAATTTAAAATCTAAAATTCCTAGTCCCCAGTCCCTATCTATCTACAGGAATATTTGATACTTCTAGCTTCAGTTTTTGATCAGGATAATCTGTCAGCGCAAGGGAGACTTTCTTCACATCATCTAGTAAAGCTGTAGGGATGCTCACTGTACCAGAAAATGCCGGGCCACTTGCGGGTAATTCTGCTGGTAATCCCTCTGTACTTGCACTCAGAGTTCTACCTTGATCGTCAGTCACATCTAAGAAACTATACAAAAAGCGCACAGAATCAGCACCTTTATTCTGCATTTTGACTTTCAGTAGTAAATCACCACCAGAATATCGAGCAGATTGCACGGCGAAAGTTACACCTTCACTTTCAGCCGTCACAGGAAATCCTGCTTGGGGCTTCTCTTCAACTACTACCTCCGTTTTTTGTTTTTGCTTCTGCTTGCGGTTGTTAATTTCCTCATCGTCTTCATCTAGCTTGTCTGAGTTAGCGACTTTAGCTTTACCTTCAATTCGCGCCTTAACAGTTTTCAGGATGTCCTCCTCTTTTAAGAGTGTCACTTCTCCAGATTGGGAGCTATTGGACTTAGTGCTAGCAAATTTGCTAGGGGGACGACTATCTGGCGTGGTGACACCTTTGAGTGCAGAACTTCCCAAGTTAAACCCCAAAAATGCACTGACAGAACCTGACCCCAACATGAGGATTAACAAAACCAGAGTAAGAATTACAGTAGAATTTATCTTCATTGCTGACAAGCTATTGCAAAAGAATGCTGGTCTATATTAGCTGGAGTATATTAAGAGTGTTAAAGCTGTATCTTAAAATCTTTAAGATAACTTAATTAATCATAGTCTGCACTATGCCATAAATAAATTGTGTAGTATAAAAATCAATTAAGACCATTTGCGATGGTACACAAAGCCTAAACAATAGGATACAATCTAATTCTAACCAGGGTTGGCCGAGCGGTTGAGGCAGCGAACTCATAATTCGCCCAAGGCAGGTTCAACTCCTGCACCCTGGATTTAATCAGTGATGAGTGATGAGTGATGAGTGCTGAGTTATGAGCTATGAGTGCTGAGTTATGAGCCTTAAGTGATCAATAAGAGTATTTTTAAGTGACTACAGTACAAAAACTAGGTCTAAAAGCCAAATACTATAAATTGTTTCACTCACTACTCAGCACTCAGAACTCATTACTCACTACTCAGCACTCACCACTCCTATCTTTGTAGTGAAGTATCAAAGCGGAATTCTGTCCCTACCTTTAACTTATTAGCATTCAAGCGGGGGGACATGAGTAGAGATGAATTGTAAGGATTGGGTAAATCTGGTGTACGAAGATAAGGATCATTCATTGACTGCTGTGTTAAGACATCTTTATAAAGAGTGTTTAGCAATTCAGCATCACGGGCAATCTCGTTTTCGGGGAAGGAATTGCGAAAACCAGATCCAGAACCCAAAAATGAGTCTAATTGACGCTTGGGGGTAGTATTTTCATAAAAATTGCGATCATGGCGGAAATAAGCACGCTCAAATACATCACTTGTGCTTTCATAATTGGGTACTTCTGACTCAGCATTAGCGATCGCGGGAAAAGCCATACCAGTAGCTAAAAGCACTAACAAACCACTAAGAGACTTAAATTTTATACCCATCTTGTTTACTCCTCAATTTTTGGGTAAATCTTAACTTATGCTTAAGTTCAGAACTTTTATGAGTTCAACCTTTGGTGTAGCATAACTTTTACCGTTTTGTAATGACGTATTCTACTGAAACCCTTACCCAGTCAGATAATTGGGCAGCTACTGCGGATGTCACTAATCTGCGTCAAAAACTACTGGATTTATTTTGTCAACTCGCCTATCAAGAGGGTGATTTTATTCTTTCTTCTGGACAACCCAGTTCTTACTACATCAACGGTAAGCAGGTAACACTCCATCCCCAAGGTGCTTTAGCAATTGGTCGCATTCTCTTATCTCTATTACCTTCAGATACTCAAGCCGTAGCGGGTTTAACACTGGGGGCTGATCCAATTGTATCGGCGGTGAGTGTAGTTTCTGCTTATGAAAATCGACCAATCCCAGCCTTGATTATTCGCAAAGAAGCTAAAGGTCATGGGACTAAAGCGTATATTGAAGGACCTAACTTACCGGAAGGTGCAAAGGTGGTGGTTTTGGAAGATGTCGTCACGACTGGACAATCTGCGATGAAAGCAGTTGAACGACTCAGGGCGGCTGGTTATGTCGTCGATGAAGTAATTTCACTAGTAGACAGACAACAAGGGGGAGCAGAATTTTACCAGTCTGTCGGGTTGAAGTTTGAGGTGGTATTTACAATTAAAGACCTTCAAGAACGGTATCGGGAATTAAGCAATTAATTGGGAATTTTAGGGTCGCATAGCGACTCTCCCAAGCAAATTTTTGATTTCGTTCTGGGATACTTCTTACTAATTCCAGTAGTGTCAAATCTTGATAATAAGCGTACCTAAAACTTGATGACAAAAGCCGCAGATGTCAGCACAAAACGCTTGATTAGCCTCGCACCTGATAACTGGGTGAAATGGGTAACGCAAATTCCTGATATTACAGCAGGGGAAATACTCAACTCAGAATTTCAGTGGATAAGTCGAGAAAGTGACGTTTTAATTCGTGTAAAAAATCCCCAGTATGGTAATTTTCTTGTTCTCAACGAATTACAATTGCGTCCGACACTGGAAATGCCACGAAGAATGCGTGCTTATGCAGCACTTGCAGAGGAAAAATATAAATTACTTACATATCCTGTATTAATCAACATACTCAAAACTATAAACTCAGAAATATCTGCAACTTATGAATCAAATATTGCTGGTTTACGGGCTATTCAAGATTATCGCGTCATCAATTTATGGGAAGTCGATGTAAATATCGCTTTTGATCAACCACTACCATCTTTATTACCCTTTGTACCAATTCTCAAAGGTGGTGAGAATGAGTCTACAATTCGAGAAGCTCTACAAATACTCCGGTCTGATGAACAGTTAAACCAACTTGAGACGGTATTAGCATTTTTTGCTACTTTTGTATTAGAAAGCTCCCTAGTTCAAGAAATTATGAGGTGGGATATGGCTGTATTACGCGAATCGCCTTGGTATAAAGAAATTTTAGACCGAGGAAGACAAGAAGGTACTGAATTAGCATTACAGGGTATTGAAATGCTGTTAGAGATGAAGTTTGGTAGTGAAGGTTTAGAATTGATGCCTGCAATTTCTCAAGTTAATGATTTAGAGCAATTAAAATCAATTCAACAAGCAATTAAAACTGCCAATACAGTTGAAGATTTACTTTTGGAAGTCCAGAGAAATTGAGGGGACAATCAAAAATCTAACCATAAAACGTACTGCACTAGGTGAGTTATTTATGGTTGTAGTTGTTGATGAGGGTAGTAAATCAGAAATTGAAGTTAAGACGGGTAAAATCGCTGGTTTTGATTTTGGTTTGCGTACATTCCTCATTTGTTTCTCCTGCGGAGACGCTACGCGAACAGATGGTACGACAATTGAATCTCCCCAATTTTTTAAGCAATCCATAAATACAATTAAAAAAGCCAGTAGACAGCAGGCAAAGCTTGGAATGCTGTCAGAGTAATTCTTCAGGGGAGCATAGTAATCTCTGGTATTTAATCAGGTGGGCAAGCTGCCCACCCTAAGTCACTAACTTTGCGTTACAGGTTCTTTTGCCAAGAACTTCTCTAGTTCAGTCAGCGCATCAGCATCAACTTTGGTTTGCATGGGGCAGAATTTAGGGCCACACATGGAACAAAACTCAGCAGTTTTGTAAATATCTGCTGGTAAAGTTTCATCATGGTATTCTTTCGCTCTTTCCGGGTCGAGTGATAATTCAAACTGACGATTCCAGTCGAAATTATAACGAGCATGAGAGAGTTCATCGTCTCTGTCTCTTGCGCCTGGGCGATGTCTAGCAATGTCGGCAGCATGGGCGGCTATCTTGTAAGCAATCAGACCATTTCGCACATCTTCGGCATTGGGTAGTCCCAAATGCTCTTTTGGTGTAACGTAGCATAGCATTGCTGTACCATACCAGCCAGCCATCGCCGCACCAATTGCGGAAGTGATATGGTCATAACCTGGTGCAATGTCTGTCACCAAGGGGCCAAGTACATAGAAGGGGGCTTCAGAACACTCTTCCATCTGCTTTTTGACGTTGAACTCAATTTGATCCATTGGGACGTGTCCTGGCCCTTCTACCATGACTTGGACATCATGTTCCCAAGCTTTGCGAGTGAGTTGTCCGAGGGTTTTGAGTTCGGCTAACTGGGCATCATCGGAGGCATCATGAGTACAGCCGGGGCGGAGAGAATCCCCTAGACTGAAGGAGACATCATATCTTTTGAAAATCTCAATAATGTCGCGGAAATGGGTGTAAAGTGGGTTTTGTTTGTGGTGATGCAGCATCCACCGCGCCAAAATACCGCCACCACGGGAAACAATACCAGTAATGCGGCTTCTTACTAAAGGTAAATGTTCGATCAAAATCCCGGCGTGGATGGTTTGATAGTCTACCCCTTGCTGGGCGTGTTTTTCGATAATGTGCAGAAAGTCTTCTGGCGTGAGGTTCTCAATTGTGCCGTGGACGCTTTCTAAAGCTTGGTAAACTGGCACTGTACCAATGGGAACGGGGGAGGCGTTGATGATAGCAGTACGAATTTCATCTAAGTTACCGCCGCCTGTAGACAAGTCCATCACGGTATCAGCACCATACTTCACCGCTAGATTCAATTTGTCTACTTCTTCTTGAAGATTGGAAGAGTTGGGTGAAGCACCGATGTTAGCATTAACCTTACACTTAGAGGCAATGCCGATCGCCATTGGCTCTAAGTTGGTGTGATTAATATTCGCAGGGATAATCATTCGTCCCCGCGCCACTTCCTCTCGAATCAGATCAGCAGGTAGATTTTCTCGTTGGGCGACATACTGCATTTCTTCGGTGATGACACCCTGACGTGCGTAGTGCATTTGAGTTACATTGCTTTGCCCACCACGTTTAGCAACCCATTCTTTCCGCATATGAAATTCCCTCGATAAACAGCTTCCCTTCGCTGGTATTACCCAGTCTCAGGTGTTAAGGGTGTGATCTCAGCCTGTTGGTGCAAGCACCCCTAGCATGGATGTAGTGTATCACCTTGTTTATGGGTGGGGACAAGAAGGTTAACAATTTATAAGGTGTGAAGCTGTTTAGGTAAGCTGACTATTAGGTAATTGGGGAGACAATTCAGTAGAGGTGCAGGGGAAAATAACTAATGACTAATGACTATCGCTATATTATTTTTCACAAACCCTATGGTGTCTTGAGCCAGTTTACTCAGGAAACTCCCAAACATCAGACCCTCAAGGACTATATCGATGTACCGGATGTTTATGCTGTGGGGCGATTGGATTGGGATAGTGAAGGGTTATTGCTATTAACCAACGATGGGAGGTTGCAGCATCGTCTGTCTGATCCGCGTTTTGGACATCAACGAACTTATTGGGTACAGGTAGAGCGTATTCCTGATGTAGATGCTATAACCAGATTACAAACAGGGGTAGAAATTCAAGATTACCGCACGCGACCAGCACAGGTCAGGTTATTACCAGCAGATCCGCCTGTGTGCGATCGCCATCCGCCAATTAGATTTCGCAAAAATGTACCTACAGCTTGGTTAGAAATGACCTTAACAGAAGGTAAAAATCGCCAAGTACGGCGCATGACTGCGGCGGTGGGGTTTCCGACTTTGCGTTTAGTCAGGGTGAGCATAGCTCATTTGCGCTTAGATGGTCTAGCTTTGGGTGAGTGGCGAGATTTAACGCCATCGGAAGTTAAACTGCTACATAATTCGCCTGCAAAGCGGGAAAAGAATCATAGCTAGGCGTAGATAGAAAATTTTCCAAGGTGCAGAAAGCATAATAATCTTTTTATTTGCTGATTTTTACCAGAAAGCCAGGAAAAACACTATAATGCTGTTTTTTTATTCCCAAATAGTCAACATCCGCCTTGGAGCGCAATTTTAACTCTTATGAGCCTAAATCAGCGTAGACGCATAGCTGCTTCTCCTCAGACATCGCTCTGGACTCAAACTCACCAACTAAATATCTTGTCTGCAAATCCTAGTTGCTTAGAACTTGTACCTGAACCAGTCTCTGATTTAGATATGGGGTTAGCCGAACAGCTACGCCATACCCAAGCGGAACTGCAACGATATCGGATGCTGTATGACAATATCCCGTCTGTGTACTTGAGTTTAGATGTAACAGGGGTAATTTTATCTGTTAACCAGTTTGGAGCTAATTGTCTCGGCTACACACGAGAACAATTAATTCAACAGCCCATGTTAAAATTGTTTGGCGAGTCAGAGAAACAAAGGCTAGCTGATGAATTTAAAGCTTTATTGACAGATGCCGCAGAAAGTGCAGTTAAATGTGGCGATTTTCGTTTAAACTGTCCCCTAAGTCAAATAAAATGGGTAAAAGTAACACTGCGGTTTATACCTGATTATGAGGTTCACAAGCCAGTAATTATTATGCTTTGTGAAGATATTACTGCTCACAAGCAAGCGGAAGACACTTGGCGAGCCAATGAATCATCCCGCCATACGCTGATACACAATGAACAACATAATCAAGTATTAATACCAGATAAATTAGAAGAACTAGAAAGCCTCACTCGTCTGAAAGAAGAATTTATCAGTACGGTTTCCCACGAATTACGTACACCCCTCACTAATATGAAAATGGCGATTCAGATGTTGGGAATCGCACTACGTAAAGAGCAGAAATTTGAAGGGAATACAGAAATTTCTAAAGCAGCTTGCTATTTTGAGATTTTAAATAATGAGTGCGATCGCGAAATAAATCTTATTAATAATTTTCTTGATTTAAAGCGTCTAGAGCGCGACTCTCAACCTTTGGTATTAGAAACAATTCAAATCCAGCAATGGCTATGGCAAGTGGTGGAGAAATTTAAACAACTTAATTTTCACCTTTGTCAACAAAATTTCAGCATCAAGATACCTCACTCTCTACCGCCTCTAGCCTGCGATTCATCTAATTTAGAACGTATATTCATAGAACTACTCAGCAATGCCTGTAAATTCAGCCCTCCAGATACAGCCATTATCATTTCTGCCGAGAAAAAAGCCAACAACATCCTCTTGCAAGTCATTAATTCCGGTGTAGAAATTCCTAGCACTGAATTACCCCGCATTTTTGACAAATTTTATCGCATTCCTACTAACGACCCTACCAAGCAAGGCGGTACAGGCTTAGGATTGGCATTAGTGCAGAAACTGACCCAACAATTGGGCGGTACAATTACAGTTGAGAGTAGGTCAAATCGTACCTGTTTTACTATCCAACTTTCGCTGAAAGGATAAATTCACGCATTGAATAACTTCTGCCCTTCTGCACTCCCTGCTCCCAATCCCCAATCCCCATTCCCCCATTTCACCAAAATTCCCTTGTCGATGTCTGAAATATTTAGCTAATATGCGTCACAATTAATACTGCCACCAAAATTCACGGGTGAAACCACAATTTTTTGTAGGTCTACTGTAGGCAGGTGCGGCCAATTGTGGCACTTTGGATCTTAGTGGCTAGAAGCACCTTGGAACAGGAATTAAGGAACTTCCACTATGCTAATTTGTCCTGAGTGTCAATTTGAAAACCCTAACGCTAACAAATTCTGTCAAAAATGTGGTGCTTCCTTGTCCTACAAGGTATGTCCTAAATGTAGTACCGATGTTCCTGTCAATGCTCTACAGTGCCATAACTGTGGTGCAGACTGTGGAACAGTTTGGTGGGCGATTGTTAAGAAAGAAGGGATTGGGGAACTCGCGGCCCCCTCTGGGGATAAGGGGCAATGGGGATTGGAAGCAGGGGGTGCAGGGGAGGAGAAGAACATCGATGAGGAAATGCCCGATGCCTTGTTCCCAATGCCCAATGATCCAGTTTTGTCACCACAATTCTCTGTAGGCTCTTATTTAGATCAAGAGCAACGCTATCAGTTTTTGGCAACGCCATTACCCCAAAATGCTGAAGTGTGTGCCAGGGTTTTAGATTGTCAACCTTATCAAGTCTCACTAGTGGAGACTATATTAGCTAATCAACGACAGGGCTTGATTGCGCCAGTGACAGAACCCAATGGGATTCCCAAAATTGCAGAGGCTTATATTTCTTTACAATCCCCCCATCACCCAGAAATACCGAAAATTCATGATGCTTGGCAAGATGGTGATGTTCAGGTGATACTCATTGAAGACCGTTCTGATTGGCAGTCTCTACTAGATTCGTGGAAGAAGGAAACAACCAGTTCGTCACAAATTTTACACTGGTGTTATCAAATGACCCAACTCTGGGTTTTACTAGAACCACTTAACTGTCATTACAGTTTGTTAGATTTGTCGAATCTGCGTTTGGATGAAGACCAGTCATTAGGGCTACAAAGACTGTACGCAGAAACACGAGATAATCAAATATCGTCTGAATTACAAGAGGAGGAAGAAGAACCTTTGGGGCTTTCAGCAGAGCCTTTAACTTTGAAAGCCTTGGGGCGAGTTTGGCAGGCGTTGTTTAGAAGTTCACAACGTACTCAATTTGGGTTATTAATACAAGTTTTGGATGATTTAGAGCAAGGTACTATTCAAACGATCGCACAATTGCGATCGCGTTTACAAGAAGTAGCCACAGAATTAGAAGTTACAACATCCCCCATTTTTCAGCCAATGGAAGCAGAACAAACAACTTCACCCACTCTCTTACAAGTAGATGATTTTGAAGATTCTGCCAGTAGAGCGGATGACCTACCGACAGTTGTCTTATCAGTACAGTTAAGCAGTTTAGAAGATGCAGGATGTACTGATGTTGGTCGTCAACGTCAGCATAATCAAGACTGCTTCGGCATTGCAACTAAAATTGAAAAAGTAGATTTACCCAAAAACCGCTTTTTACAAGCACAAGGGTTATATATTCTCTGCGATGGTATGGGCGGACACGCTGGCGGTGAGGTAGCCAGTGAATTGGCAGTCCAGACCCTACGGCAATATTTTCAAGAACACTGGAATACTCATCAACTACCGACCGAAGAAATCATTCGGGAAGCGGTTTATTTAGCTAATGAGGCAATTTACCAGCAGAATCAACAAGATGCCCGTTCTGGGGTGGGACGCATGGGTACTACCTTGGTGATGCTCCTGATTCAAGGTAATCAAGCCGCCGTTGCCCACGTGGGAGATAGTCGCCTCTACCGCCTGACTCGCAAGCGGGGCTTGGAACAATTGACGGTAGATCATGAAGTTGGTCAACGGGAAATCAATAAAGGTGTAGAAGCTAGTATCGCTTATTCTCGTCCTGATGCTTATCAACTGACTCAAGCCTTGGGGCCTCGTGACGAAAGTGCCATCAATCCTGATGTCGAGTTTTTCGATATTAATGAGGATAGCCTGTTTATTCTGGTTTCTGATGGTCTATCAGACAATGACTTACTAGAAACATACTGGGAAACGCACCTCCAGCCCTTATTAAGTTTTGCCAATAACTTGGAACAAGGTGTCACAGGATTAATCGACTTGGCAAACCAATATAACGGTCATGACAACATTACTGCTATACTAATCCGGGCAAAAGTGCGCCCGAATGTGGGAAGTAAGGAGTAATCAATTCAAAATTCAAAATTTAAGCCCTTTTGGGGAACTAGGAAATCAACGGGTAGAAGTTAAAAGACAAAAAAAGAATCTTCTTATTTTTAACTTTTTTTGCCCAGTCCCCAGTCCCCAACTTTTAGATTTTAGATTTTGGATTTTAGATTATTTAATCCAAAACCCAAAATCTAAAATTCCCAGTCCCTAGTCCCTAACTCTTATCCAGGTTGTATTGTGGTTACTCTCACTTTGTTAGAACCGCAACAAAAAACACCCCTCAAACAGTGGTGCTTTGAAAATTCCGCCGTGATTCGGATTGGTCGAGCGGCGGATAATCATGTTGTTTTAACTGATAGTTTGGTTTCCCGGCATCATCTCGAAATTCGGCAAGTTAGTTCTGCTAAGAATGCTGGCTCATGGCAAATAATTAGTAAAGGTACAAACGGCACTTTTCTAGACGGTGTACTGGTAATTCAGGGTTCGTTGCCTAATAATGCCCAGCTACAACTGGCGCAGGGTGGGCCAATCTTGCAGTTCCAGATTCAGGAGGAGACAACACCGAATCCTAATTTGCCAACGCCTACGGTGGGGCATAACCCATTATCTGCTGCTGGCGAGATACCGGGAAATATTGCTAAACCAGTTGTTTCTAGTACCAAATCGAGTGGTTCATCCCACAGTTGTAAGCATGAAGGTAATGCTCCTGGGAATCTGTTCTGCGTTCATTGTGGTCAGCCTATCACTGTACAGCAGACAATTCGCCGTTACCAGGTGTTGCGAACTCTGGGACAGGGCGGTATGGGTACTACTTATCTGGCTTGGGATGGAGATAGCTTGATTGCGGGACGCCAGCAATTATTCGTGTTGAAGCAAATGAATGCTGATATGGCGAAAATTGCTAAAGCTCAGGAATTGTTTGAACGGGAGGCTAACACCCTTAAATGCCTGAATCATCAGGGAATTCCTCAGTATTATGACTTTTTTGTAGAAGCTGGTAAAAAATACTTGGCAATGGAATTAGTTCATGGACAGGATTTGGAAAAACGAATCTATACCACTGGGCCAGTTACACCAAAGCTAGCGATCGCCTGGATGATTCAAACCTGCGATATTCTAGATTACCTTCATAGCCAAGAACCACCACTAATCCACCGCGATATTAAACCCGCTAACCTGATGGTGCGGAATGCAGATAATCAAATAGTTGTGCTGGATTTTGGCGCAGTTAAGGAAATTGGCACAACGCCAGGTACTCGTATAGGTGCAGAGGGTTATTGCGCTCCCGAACAGGAACGGGGACAACCTCTGACACAATCTGATTTATATGCGATCGGACCAACACTAATTTTTCTGCTTACAGGTGAAAACCCGTTCAAGTTTTATCGCCAAAAAGGACGTAACTTTCACTTCGATGTGAGCAAAATTCCCACTGTTACGCCCCAACTAAGAGAGATTATCGAGCGCGTTACCGAACCTTTACCACGCGATCGTTATCAAACGGCGAAGGAATTAGCCCAAGTATTAGCTAATTGTCATTAAGGGACTGGGGATTGGGGATTGGGCAATTGGTGACAATCCTTCATAAAATTGAAGGACTTTTTATTGGCATGATATGGCAGATAGGGGTTTTGAGTCTTTGGACTTCTATCAAGACAGTCTCAAGTTAGTGAACTACGCACACTGACTTGAAGGTACAGTGTGGGCTTCCCAATTCATCGGGAATAGCCTCCAGAACTTCATAATTCTATTGGTCTGACATTCCCTCCAAGGGCAGGAGTCCTGATTCCCAAGACCCAAATCTTTTCCTGGCGACACTTACCTATTAGCTTGTTTTTAGCTTACGGCATTGGTGGTCAAGATACTCGATATCTTATCAGAAAGCCTTGCTTATCGACTGGCAAATAGATTACCAGATTGTGAACGTTACAATCTGAGCGATCATTCACGCAGAGCAGCTTCTAGCGTTTTGCTGAACATAGCTGAGGGCTACGGACGCTATCACTATTTAGATAGATTGCGCTTCATGTATATTGCTCGTGTCCCCAGTCCCCAATCTATTCCTCATCCCACGTTTCAACATCAAGTAAATCGCCGATTGGGTCTTGCATAGTGAAACCGAAATCTAGCAGTTCCTGTTTCCAGTGCTGCCAGTCATTGCCATAAAGCAGCGCGATTTTCCAAATGCTATCATTTGGCTTGATAATATTCGATTCAAGGAGTGATTGCACGTTACGCTGCAATTTCACCATTGGGTGAATTACTTGCTGAGTCATAACCTCTATATCAATTGAAAATTTTATTGGGTAAATGCTTAATCAAAACTGCTTTCCGTCTTGCAAATGTCAACAATGCGTAGAGTGTGTTTTTGGCAAAGCTAGTCTTAACTTTCTTACTATACCATAACAAACTCTGCTCATTTATGATGAAATTCGGTTTTGTACGGTAATTACTCCACAAAACTTAGATTTCATCAAGCACATATGGTGAATGCAGGAAGTAAAAATCTGCCGTCCTCAAGGTTGCAATAACAGCACAAGCAGGGACGACGCGTAAAAACTTATTTTTTGTATCTACCAGAATCTGTGCAATTTTTATAAAGCCCATAAAATACTGGCTGATTGAAGATGTCGAAAGAACAGTGAGCGAATGTTTGCTCTGTAGGTTCAACCGTTATACACAATAACGCAAACATCTAAAGTTAAATCAAACCATAGCAAATCTTAACATAGATTTAATTTTTCTCTAGAGATTAAGCAGACATATCGGAATTGGGTATCGAAATTTTCTCCCCTGTCTCCAGTCCCCACTGAGCCTACTAGTTCTCTCCGTTCCCTCTGGGAAGTGCAATCCCCTTCGTACAGCACGGAGTAAATCAAGCTACCATTTCAAACAGGCAAAAGTCTTGATATACAAACTTTTTGAATTTTGACTTCCGTCTTGCGGCACTATTTCCCTTCAAACATGAAAAGTTTTTAGTTCAGATGTTAGTTTCTGGGTGGTAATGGGTAATCTCTTATCTAGAAGATTGCTGTAACTAAGTATTTACCACAAGTAATGTAAAAATATGGCTAGTCCAGGAGAAGAATATTTAATTGCTCGTAAAAAGCAAATTGAACGGAAAACAAGGATTGTAACAATAGTTTCGGTTATTGGTTTTGTAGGTTCAACGGTTTTTGCAGTCGTTCCAGCAATTCAACAGGCTATCCAGAATCCGCAGCCAGTAACTACCACTACATCTCTTGAGTCTTCATTACAAGAACAAGCCAAAGGTTACGACTTAGTTTTACAGCGAGAACCAAATAACCAAATCGCGTTGGAGAAGCTTTCTTTAGTGCGGGTACAATTGAAAGATTTTCAAGGTGCGATCGCATCTTTAGAGAAGCTAGTTAAGCTGCATCCTGATAGACAAGATTATAAGGTTATTTTGGAGGATATTAAGAAGCGCGAAAAAGAGAGCGATCGCTAGTTTAGAAAATCAACAGCCTCATCAAAATATTAAACCCATAAAAAAAGTGAGATTATGATATGCCTAGTCTTTCTGTATGTATGATGGTGCAAAACTCTGAAAAAACATTAAATATTGCTTTGGAATCTCTTAATTATATTTATGATGAATTAATAATTGTTGATGGTGGCAGCAATGATTCTACTTGTGAAATAGCATTGAAATATGGAGCAAAACTTATATATTCTCCTTGGTGCGGTAATCATGCTCAACAGCGTAATGTATATCTGGCAAATGTCAAGACAGATTGGGTTTTTGCTATTGATTCCGATGAGTTTGTTGATAATAATTTAATAGATTTCATCAAGATAATGAAATCATCTAACGAATATATACCTACTGATAATTTCTGGTTTCCTAGACTATGGATTAGTCCAAATCAAAAAGATTACTACATTGCGAGTCAACCTCATTATCCTGATTACCAACGTAGATTGTTTAAATATAACAAAAATGTTTACTATCAAGGGCTAATCCATGAAACTATTTTTAATTTAACTCATCAGGGAGAAATTTTACATAAACTAGGTATATACCATTTAGATTTATTTGTTAATAGTGAAAAAAAGCGGAAAGGAAAGGTAAGTAATTATTCTGGATCAGATATACGAGATGCTTCAACCAAATACTACTTACCTAATATGCAAGAAATAAAATTGGAAAAAGTAGATATGGAAAATATTAAAACTCAAGTAAAAAATCTACTGAATAATTTATCTAATCCTAATATTGAAAAATCAGAATTAAATAATTTAATCCCCGCAGAGATTAAGAATGATGAATTTTATTATACAATTTTAGAAATTGTTCAGAGAGAAGATATTAAAACGGTTTTAGAGATTGGATCATCTTCAGGCAGTGGAAGTACAGAAGCTTTGGTTAAAGGTCTTCGTATTAATCCTAGTAATCCGAGATTATTTTGCATGGAAGTTTCAAATAATAGGTTTAGTCAATTAGTAAAAACTTATAAAGATGACTGGTTTGTAAAATGTTATAATATGTCGTCTATTTCTTTGAATAAATTTCCTGACAAACAAGAAATTATAGATTTTTATAATAGCGTTAAAACTAATTTAAATTTTTACAATATTGAACGTATCCTTGGTTGGTTACAGCAGGATATAGATTATATAAAAAACTCTGGAGTTTCTGAAGAAGGTATTCAAAATATTAAGCAAGAAAATGAAATTAGGTTTTTTGATTTTGTTTTAATAGATGGCTCTGAATTTACTGGTGTGGCTGAATTAAATGAAGTATACGGGGCTAAATATATTTGTCTAGATGATATTAATACATTTAAGAATTATCAAAATTTCCATAGACTGTTGAAAGATTCTCATTATACGTTGATTAGATCGAATTTAACTCTACGTAATGGTTATGCAATATTTGAAAGAAACTCATTACAGCCAATAATAAACGATCATTCAAACACAGAATTACCTATTAACTTTTTTACTATTGTCCTAAATGGACAACCATTTATTCGTTACCACATTGAAATTTTTAAACAACTACCTTTTAAATGGCATTGGCATATTGTTGAAGGTGTAGCTGACTTAAAACATGACACAAGTTGGAGTATAAAACTGGGTGGAAGTATTAGCGATGAACTGCATAAAAATGGGTTGAGTTGTGACGGTACTACAGAATATATAGATGAATTGGCGCAACTTTATCCAGATAACATCACAATTTACCGTCAACCAGAAGGTGTTTTCTGGGATGGAAAGCGGGAAATGGTTAACGCACCACTAGCAAGTATTCAAGAAGAATGTTTGTTATGGCAGGTAGATGTAGATGAATTATGGACTTTAGAGCAAATTTGTAGTGCTAGGGAAATGTTCATCAGCAATCCCAATAAAACTGCTGCTTTCTATTGGTGTTGGTATTTTGTAGGTGAAAAACTAATTATTAGCACTCGTAACTGTTATGCACAGAATCCTCAACAAGAGTGGCTAAGGACTTGGCGATTTAAACCGGGATATATTTGGGCTGCACATGAGCCTCCTGTTTTGGTAGAAACTTTAGCAGATGGTCAATATAAAAATGTAGCTGCTGAAAATCCTTTCTTGCATCAAGAAACAGAACAGCATGGTTTAGTATTTCAGCATTTTGCTTATGTTACTCAAGAACAATTGAGTTTTAAAGAAAAATACTACGGTTATAGTCATGCTGTTTCTCAATGGAACACCTTACAAAAAAATACTAAATTTCCAATTTTATTACGGGAATATTTTCCTTGGGTGCAAGATGATACTCAAGTAGATATTGCAAATAGGCGGAGCATAGTTCCAATTGCTCAAAAAGATAATAGCAGTAATAAGTGGCAATTTTTACAATCAGAAGAAATACAAAAGCAGATTTTACAAATCAGTAAACCATCGCCGATAATCATCATTGACGGCGTATTTTTCCAACTCTATCAAACTGGAATTGCACGCGTCTGGAGTTCACTATTAAAAGAGTGGGCAAACAGTGATTTTGCTAAACATCTTATTGTGCTTGATCGTGCTGGAAGCATTCCCAAAATTAATGGTATTAGGTATATAACTGTACCACTTTACGAATACGACAAGACTGATAGTGATCGAGAGATGCTACAGAAAGTGTGTGATGAGGAAGGTGCAGCTTTATTTATATCCTCTTACTATACAACGCCAATTGCAACTCCTTCTGTATTCATGGCTTATGACATGATACCAGAAGTAATGGGATGGGATTTGAGGAATCCGATGTGGCGAGAAAAGCATAAAGCTATTCAACACGCGTCTACATATATAGCAATTTCAGAAAATACATCGCATGACTTGGAAAAATGTTTTACAGATAGATCAAGAGAGGCTATCACTGTAGCTCATTGTGGAGTTAACGATATTTTTGCACCAGCTAAACTTGAAGATATTAGTATGTTTAAAAACAAGTATGGAATTACAAAACCATACTTTATTTTAGTAGGCGCTGGGTCTGGTTATAAAAATAGTATTTTATTCTTCCAGGCTTTTTCTCAGATTGCTAGTAACTATGGTTTTGATATTGTTTTAACAGGTAGCGGTGGGGTATTAGCACCTGAATATAGAGCCTATACATCTGGTAGTATTGTTCATACATTGCAACTTAGTGATGAAGACTTAGTAATAGCTTATTCTGGTGCTGTAGCTTTAGTCTATCCTTCTAAATATGAAGGATTTGGAATGCCAATAATTGAAGCTATGGCTTGTGGCTGTCCCGTCATTACTTGTCCTAATGCTTCGATTCCAGAGGTGGCGGAAAAAGCTGCAATATATATCAATGATGATGATGTAGATGGATTAGCCAATTCACTATGTGAAGTACAAAAACCTGCTATTCGTCAATCATTAGTTACTGCGGGTTTAGCTCAAGCACAAAAGTTTTCTTGGTCAAAAATGGCAGAAATTGTTAGTGCTGCTTTAATTGATGCGACGCTTCTATCTTTAAATCTGAGAGAGATTAATTTAATTATTTTCCCTGATTGGTCACAACCTGAAGATTCGATAGGTTTAGAACTAGCACAAGTAATTAAGACACTAGCAACTAATACTGAGAGTAGCAAGACAACTTTACTGATTGATACTACTAGTATTTCAGATGAAGACGCTGATTTATTGTTATCTAGCGTCACCATGAGTCTTTTAATGGAAGAAGATTTAGATATTACTGATGGATTAGAAATTACATTGCTGGTAAATTTGGCTGAGATCCAGTGGAGGGCTTTACTCCCACAAATTCATGGACGAATTGTTTTGGAACATGACAATCAACAAGCCGTTATACAAGCAAAAGCCGAGACTCTGACATCATACGAATTAGCAAGCTTTAGCCAAGTGCGAGACGAAGAGTTTTTTTTTGCTTAAGTAAAAAATTATTCAATCAAGGAAGATGGCAAGACGCGATCGCCGCATATCAAAAACTGCTAGAATTACACCGAGGTAATGCAGATATTTACTGGGATTTAAGCCAGTGTTATAGAAATTTAAACTTGCTAGATGAGTATTTTGAGACTCTACAGCAAGGAATTAAACTTTACCCTACCGACGGTAGACTTCACTTTACATTGATTATTGATTTGCGGCGTAATCGGCGTATTCAAGAAGCTATTGTAAGTGCGGAAAAGGCTTGTCAAGATTTACCTGATGATTATACATTTAAGATTCTTAAATATTTGACAGTTCCAAGTATTTACAATAATCAAGAAGAAATACCATTTTATCGCCAACGCTATACTCAAGGACTGCAAGATTTAATTGAGCAAACATCTCTCAATACTCTTGAAGACAAGCAGAGTGCTTTAGCTGGTATAGGTCGGCTAACTAATTTTTATTTATCATATCAAGCACAAAATGATATAGATTTACAACGTCAATATGGGAAGTTAGTACATGAAATCATGGCGGCTAATTTTCCTCAATGGGTTGCCCCTTTATCTATGCCTAAACTACAACATAATCAGAAAATTCGGGTTGGTTATGTTTCGCATTATCTGCATTCTTATAGTGGTACACTTTGGTTAACTGGCTGGTTAAAATACTGTGATCATAAAGATTTTGAAATTTACTGTTATTACACAGGTAATGAATCAGATGCAGTGACAGAAAAATTTAGAGAATATAGTGATTGCTTTCACCATATTCCTTACAACTTATCGGGTGTTTGTCAACAAATAATTGCGGATAATTTACACATTTTAGTGTATCCAGAAATTGGCATGAATCCCCAAACTTTACTCATGGGTGCTTTGAGATTAGCACCAGTGCAATGTGTTGCTTGGGGACATCCTGTAACCACTGGTTTATCTAATATTGATTACTTTTTATCTAGCGAATTAATGGAAGCAGAAAATGCTCAAGAACATTACTCAGAAAAATTAATTCGCTTACCGAATATTGGCGTTTCTTATCCTAAGCCTTATATTCCACAAGTTGTTAAAAGTCGTGCTGATTTTGGCTTGTCAGATGATGATGTTCTCTATTTATGCTGTCAAGCACCGTTTAAATATTTACCACAATATGATTTTATTTTTGCAGAAATAGCGTGTCGTGTGCCGCAAGCTAAATTTATATTTTTGCGTGGTACTTTACTTCAAGAACGCCTACAAAAAGCTTTTGCTGCTTTAGGGCTAAAATTTGAGGATTGCTGTGTATTTCTTAGTATTCCAGAAAGATTCGACTATCTGATGATTAATTTACTTTCAGATGTTTATCTAGATACATTTACTTGGTCTGGTGGTAATACTACCTTAGAAGCGATCGCTTGTAATCTTCCTATTGTTACTTGTCCTGGCGAATTTATGCGGGGTCGTCACTCTGATAGCTTTTTGAAAATGATAGGAGTGACAGATACTATTGCTCAAAATGAAGCGGAATATATTGATATTGCTGTCAAATTAGGACAAAATCCTGCTTGGCGATGGGAGATTTCAAAACGCATTAGTCAGCGTCATGACAAATTATTTGATGATAAAGTTTGTGTTGCAGGCTTGGAAAGATTCTATAAACAAGTTGTTGAATTAAGTTCGTAGTGAGCACTTTAGTGCTGATTCCAAGATGAGGACTAAAGTCCTCACTACGAACAAAAAGTTTGTAGTAAGCACTTTAGTGCTTAGAAAATATATGTATGAATATCGTAACCTAACACCAAAACAACAGGCTGAACTAATTAAACATCGCTTGATTCGTGGTTATCCTCCTCATGCGCCACCACATCCAATAAAAGATAGAAGACTCTATTTGTTGACGGCGGCTTGTTATGAACATCAGTGTTATATGCACTCTGAATCTCGTCGTCAGCAATTGCTAAATATGATTTTTGACAGATTTGGGGATACTGGAGATGAAGAAGAAAGTGCTAAAGCACTTACTACAAACATAACGATTTGTGCTTGGGTAATTTTACCAAATCATTATCATTTATTGGTTCAGGTTGTAAATTTTGATGCTTTAAGTGACTTGTTTCGCCAAATACATGGTAATACTTCACGCCAATGGAATCTTGAAGATAATGTAACCAAGCGAAAAATTTGGTATTCTTGGAGCGATCGCATGATTCGATCTGAAAGACATTACTATACGACCCTTAACTATATTCATTACAACCCAGTCAAACATGGTTTCGCGTCATCTCCTTATAACTGGAGTGAAAATAGTGTTCACTGGTATTTACAAGTTTACGGACGACAATGGCTACGTGATTGCTGGGCTAAATATCCAGTGCGAGATTATGGCAAAGATTGGGATTTATAATGTTTGTAGTAAGGGCTTTAGCCCTTAGTTATGCTGAATTGCGAGGACTAAAGTCCTCACTACGAACTGCGATCGCAACAATGTTTGTAGTAAGGGCTTTAGCCCTTAGTTATACTGAATTGAGAGGACTAAAGTCATCACTACGAACTGCGATCGCAACTTCATTGTTTCCATGTCTGTATTGATCAACTAAGATCAATTCTAGGGCTTCTATATCTCAATACTATACCCATATCTTATAAAAATCGCCGTGGCTACTATTACTATTAACTTGAACAACGTAGTTAGACTCAGCGAAGACCAATTTTATCAGCTATGTCGAGATAATCCCGATATTAAGTTTGAGCGCAATGCTAACGGAGAATTGATAGTTATGCCACCTACAGGGGGAGAAACTGGAAAAAGTAACGCTAAACTTACAACAAGATTTGTTTTGTGGAATTAGCAAACACAACTAGGTGAAGTTTTTGACTCTTCTACTTGTTTTCGACTCCCTAATGGTGCAAACCGTTCTCCTGATGTTTCTTGGATAGAAATTAGCCGATGGAATGCACTTTCATTAGAACAACGAGAAAAATTTCCTCCCATTGCGCCTGATTTTGTTTTAGAGTTGATGTCTCCATCCGATAGCTTGAGTGAAACACAAGCTAAAATACAAGAATATATGAATGCGGGAGTAAAGCTAGGTTGGTTGATAGACAGAAAAACACGCCGTGTAGAAATTTATCGTCAAGGGCAACCAAAAGAAGTATTAGAATCTCCTACCAACTTATCTGGAGAAGATATATTAATTGGTTTTACTTTAGACTTACAAATTATCTGGAGTTAACCCACTGCATATGCTGTAAATTTCCTCATAAAAGGAGACTGAAAACCTAACACAATATCTTCTTTAGGTACTCCCATCGTAACTAAATTGGCTGCAATATCATCCTCTGTACCATTCCACTGAAGCCAAATTTTTTGACCCTTAATATCGATATGGATGATACAACTATGTACCCAATCCTGTCCCTCCCAGCCAACATGAACTATTTGATAATGATCACGTTCTGTATCAAAAATATTTTCAACTTCTATATTTCCGTTAGCAGGTTTTTGCTGACTATACTCCTGTAATATTTGTTGTATTATCTGGCGATAATTGGCTATTTTTTCCATTTGACAATTACCTCTTTTTCTGCATCATAAATAATTATTTTGACTTGATTCTCTTCAATCATTTCTTGAGGGAAATCAAGTTGAAAAAATGTTTTATAGGTTGTCAAAGGTACTGCTAAATATAAAACACGCTCTGGCTGTCGTAGTCTCAGTGCGCCTCTATAGTTGATAAACTGTCCCAATGCTGTCAACTGATGATGAAATAATATCCCATCAAAAAGAGTATCAACTCTATCTTGAATGATCAAGTTGATACTTAGTTACAAAAGTTTGTAGTAAGGGCTTCAGCCCTTAGTCATGTCTAATTTTGAGGGCTAAAGCCCTCACTACGAACTAATATACCTCTGCCACATTTGGGTATAAGCATTTTCCATTTCACGGGTAAACTGCTTACCGTTCCAGAGTGGTGCTGTTTTTCTCGACTGTTTAAGCTTCCAAGCAATTTGTTGTCTTAAAGCTTCATCCTTACCCAAACGCACACCCCACTCTACATATTCTTCATCAGTCCAAGCGATACCTTCTGTAATTCCAGCATTCATCATCATGGTGTAACTGTTACGTGCTGCAAATTGTTCACCTACTCGCGTCACCATAGGGATACACATCCACAGTGTTTCTAAGGTTGTTGTAGCACCGTTGTAGGGATAGGTATCTAAGACAATATCAGCAATTCCTAAATTAGCTCTGTGAACTGCTTCTGAAGGTACATCTGGAATAAATCTAAATTTTGATGTATCTACACCTTCATCGTTTGCTAGTTGATAAAAGAAATCTTGAACCGCTTGTCTATCTGTTGATTCTTTAACCAGAAAGTAGCTATTGGGTACTTCTTTGATAATTCGCAATTGCAACTTGATGATATTTGGATTTAGTTTAAACCCCCGTTGAGGACAAAAATAAATTATTGCATCATGGGGAATATCTAAATCTTGGCGATTTAATGTAGGTACACCTACTTCAAAACCATCTACAGCTATATAGGTTTGAGGTAAACGCCAAATTTTCTCTCTATAATATTCCTGGGCTGATTCTGGTAGAACGTAAGGGTCAGCAATAAAGTAATCTATTGATGGACTGCCAGAAGCATCCCAGCCCAACCAAGTAGCTTGTATGGGTGCTGGCTTAAATCCCATAATCTCACAAGCAGTGTCTAGAGTAACACTATCTAGATCAATTAATATATCAATTTCATCGTTGTATATTTGGTCTGCTACTTCGTAAACATTATTTGATTTGTAAGCTTTATTTACTTGGCTAACATACCAAATATGTAAAGGGTCAGTTATTGCTTGATTGTGGATAAAATAACCATTGACTGTAAATTTATCATGGTCATAATATTGAAATAACCAGCGTGATAACCAACCAACAGAATGACCTCTAAGACAATGAGATAAGTATCCTATTTTGATTTTTTTATCAGATATACTTTGTTTTTTTCTGCGTAAGTTTCCTTGAGAATATTTTCCTAACTTTTCTTGAGCATAGACTTCTTTGTTAGCATGGCAAAGTTGAAGTATCTGATTTTGAATAATTCTATTTTTATGGGGATTATCTTCAATATATAGAGCATAATAATTAGAATTTAAAAGTCTAGCTACAGTCAATTGATCAAGATTAGTTGGATAATCTTTTATAAGTATATTGATTAATTCCTCATGCCTTTGGTTGATATAAAAAGCTTCTTGCCAATAGACCCCTGCGGTCATTAATCCCCTAAGAATTTGCCGATTAGCAACAACTAAATCTGATGATTTATCGACTAATGAATATAATTTCTTAGCTGTTTCTATACCTTGTTCTAGTTCACCAGCATTTTGATAAAAACCAGCTAAATGTTTTAATATATCTTTGTTGCCATAGTCTAGAGTTAACAGTATCTCGGATAAACGTGCTGCTACTCTTGAGTTCCAGTGAGAGTAAGCTATATCTACCGCCGTCGGTAATAATTTATCTATTAAACTTTGAGCATCATTGCTAAAATATCTGACACTGGCTGTAACTAAATCTAAAGATGATTTATTTAAAGGAGCATAATCTAAGGCAGAGCGCAGAACCAATTTTAATAATTCTAGCTTAATTTGTGGCTGAGGTTCTGATTGAAGTAGTTCAATTAATCCATATTCTTGCAATTCTTCCTCTGTGTATTTCTCTAATGTGATAGATAGTTGTACCAGATGTAAAAGATTATGAATATCTTGAGGATAAATTTCTTTAATTTGTCGCCGAATTTTCCAAGCAATGAGATATTCTTCTAATTTTTCCCTACGTTCGGCTTCAGTGTATAAAATATCTGTTAGTTCCGCATTCCACTCGTCTACTTGTTCTGCTTCTCCTTCCATTATTGCCATTAACCAAGTAGTCTGTGCTTCCACCTCTTGCTCTAGTAAAAGATACATTAAACCTAAATACCAGTAGTGGGATTTTAAATGAGGTTCTGTAGCAATGGCTTGTTCATAAAGACTAGCAGCCTCATGGTAGTTACCTTTAACTAACAAATTCTCACCTTGCTTTTGCCATTGATTGGAAGAATAGCTTAAAAGAGCTTTATTCATATCAACTCACTCAATATATATAAGATAAAAGTGAGCAGTGTAAACACTACTCACCTTGTGTAATGGATATGTCATTTAGATGGGTAAATGACCATGAAAAAGGAATTCTTTTTATTTGCTCTATCTAGCTAAACTTGTGAAATTAGCAATGCAGCTTGAAGGGGTTGGAGAAGCTACTGCCGCAATCATTGCCGCACCATTAGCTACCTTTGATGGGGCTGTAGTCTCACAAGCTATTGCTACTGTGAGAGCCTCGTTTGTTGCAGTATCACCAGAGATAGTACCTACTGCACCATAATAGGATTTAAGTGCATCTTTAAATGTGAAAGCATAACCAATACCATTAGCACCATCTAAAGCAACAGTGTAAAGGTAGTTTTCAGTTTGGCTTTTAACCCCTACTTGCAACTCTGACATATCTGCTGCAAACTTCTGGTATTCCAGATAGAAAGCTTGTTGAGCGCGGTTGATAGTACCGATGTTATTTTTGGGTTCAGCTTGCTTGGCTTTATTAACCTGACCAAGTAGCGAAGGTAACGCGATCGCAGCAAGTACACCGATAATAATTACTACAACTAGCAATTCAATTAAGGTAAAACCTTCGTCTTCTTTCTTCTTCCGATTGCTGAGGTGGCTGAGGAATTTAGCTTGCAATTCTGGCTTGAGCATGGGTTTCTCCTGAAGTTTGGGGTAAGTAGAGGGCGATCGCTCTGTTCTAAAACGAACTTACCCTGTTGCAATCTACGATCTATCACTCCAGTCAAAAAACTTTCTTTCTCAAGCTATATTTACGTATATTTGCTAGTAAGAATATTCTTGCTCCTGAAAAAATAGAGTTTATCTCCTGTTTTCTACTTAAGCTTTAACTTTTCCCCCTTCCCTACTAGGGAAGGGGGTTACTCATTTCTTGCACCAACCGTATTCATACGTACAAGCCAAATAAACCAGTGTTCAAGTGTAACAAT
>NZ_JAYGGZ010000031.1:0-36989 GCF_034931465.1 Anabaena sp. UHCC 0399
AAAAAATTTAACTGATCGCGCCTATTCCTCTCCATCTTCTCTATGAGACGCAAGATAGAGAGGAATTACGCATGAGTAACGATAATTCAATGATTTGGGTTGGGTATTGGCATAAGAAATAGGGGATGGAAACCTGACTGATTCCCCAATTCAATCTTCTAATTGCTGACTTGGTATTTCTACTGCTGTGACATCGATTGTCCCTTCTGGTGCGAAGCGTTGAAAATGACCTTGTTGTACTGTTAGTTGTTCTCCACAGTTAGGACATTGCAATTGGCTCTTATTTAAACCTGTAAATTCATATGCACAGACCGGACATTTATCAGCCACTAAGTTGCGTTCCAACCACCAGCGTAAACCGAAAAACGCTACTACAGGGGCTAGCAATAGCAATCCAAAAAGAATCACTAACGAATTCACTAACCAGCCCAAACCCAAAGAAGCCAGCAACCAAGTAATTGCTAACAGTGTCAGCAAGGGACGGAGATTCAAAAGATTCAGTTGAGAATTGTTAAGCCGCATTTTTAAATATTATCTTGCTCTTTATCTAGGATAACGAGTTTAGTTATTAGTTACTTTCCCCTGTCCCCTGTCACCTATTTCTAGTCAAGTAGAGACAAAAGTTGCTGTTGCAAGGCAGCTTGACCAAAATTAGCGATCGCTTGTTCTCTTAGCCATTGTCCATCACAACGCTGATCTTCTCCTTGAAGAATTTCTATACAAGCTGCGGCTACAGCTTCTGGGTTACGGTGGGGGACTTGCCACCCGACTTTACCATCTTGCAAGGGGTCAGCAGATCCATCATTATCGCCCGATAATACTGGGATGCCACAGGCCATGGCCTCTAGATAAACAATGCCAAAACCTTCTTGAGAAGGCATGATATAGGCATCAGCGAGGTGGTAGTGTGCTATTAACTCTTCTGTGGGTACAAAACCAGCAAAGATGACGCGATCGCTTACACCTAAATCTTGGGCTAGCTGTGCTAATCGAGGTTGGTCATCACCACGACCAATAACCAAATATTTTACTTCTGGGAACACCTGCAATATTTTAGGTAGGGCGCGAATAGTGACATCTACACCTTTATATATATCTCCTGACCACAATCGCGCCACGGTCATGATGACCTTAGCATCCGTTAAGCCGTATTTCGTCACTAATTCGGGTAGCTTTGCACCGGGAGTAAATCTATCCCCATCAATAGCACAAGGTAGCATTTTTACCTTATGAGGATCTATACCATTAGCAGCACAGGCTTGATCTCGACTGTAGCGGCTAATTGTCCAAATGTCGTTGGCTGCGGCTAATGCCCGACGTTCTCGTTTTGGCAGTGCTTCCCAAACTTCCTTACCGTAGGTGAGGATGGTGTAAGGAATTCCCAAAGGTTGGCAAAGAGTTTGGATGAGTGCAGCTAGTTTAATATGACCGCAGAAAACCCGTTGGGGGCGTTTTTGCAATAAATACTTAAGTAACACCCCAGCCATTGTAATTCTACCTATCTGGGGCGACTGATTTTTAAAGTAATGAAATTTTAAGCGATGACTAACCGTCGGTCGTAGACCATCGCACTCAAACGGATTTGAACAATCGGGACTATCGCGCAACAAAAATACATCTGCTTGATAACCTGCACCCAAGCCTGAATATGCACGAAAAATATCCTTCACATAAGATTGAATGCCGCCTTCCAGTGCAAAAATTTCTAAGAAGACGAAAACATGATTAACTTGTTGACTGAAATCTTCACCTAAATTAGTTTTTTCTGCCACCGGATCAATTAGCATTTATATTCTTGTTATACATAACAGTGCATGAATTAAGAATGTCATCAAAGACACCCTACTCTACTAGCAGTTGTTTGCTAGACACTTCAGCTATTTTACCGTTTTGCAATCGCTCTATATCTGTTTGTACCATTTGCTCCAAAAGTTTCTCAAAACTGATTTGCCCTTCCCAACCCAAATTCTTTTTCGCCTTAGTGGGGTTAGCTACTAGTTGAAAATGCTCGTCTGTTCTCAGTAAATTAGGATTTATGACTACGTGATTTTGCCAATTTAATCCTACACATTCAAAAGCTATAGATACTAGTTCCCTAACGCTATGTAGTTTACCTGTGCCAATTACATATTCCTCTGGCTCATCAACTTGTAGCATGAGCCACATAGCTTTTACGTAATCACCGGCAAAACCCCAATCTCGTTTAGCATCAAGACTACCCATTTCCAGCTTGTCAGCTAGACCAAGTTTGATCGATGCTGCGGCCAAAGAAACTTTACGGGTAACAAATTGTTGTGGACGTAGAGGTGATTCATGATTGTACAAAATTCCACTACAAGCAAATAAACCATAGCGTTGACGGTGATGCACCATTGTCCAATGAGCGTGTAGTTTGGCTGCTGCATAGGGATTTTTGGGTCTACAGGGGGTTTCTTCATCTTGAGGAGAACAGAAAACATCCCCAAACATTTCGGAACTGCTAGCCTGATAAAACCGGGTAGATAAACCTACTTGTCGGACTGCATCTAATAAGCGTGTAGCAGTCCCAGTAATTAGGTCTAGTGTTCCTAGTGGATCTTTCCAAGAATCAGGGACAAAACTAGGTGCAGCCAAATTATAAATTTCTTGGGGACGGAGTTGTTCTACTGCATTCAAAATTGCGGTGCTGTCTCTTAAGTCCACAGTGTAGATTTCCACTTTGTTAGCTAAGTCACCCAATTTTGCTAAATTCGTTTGTCGGTGTGGAGATACCAAGCCCACCACTCTATAACCATGCTTGAGGAGTAAATGGCTGAGATAGTAGCCATCTTGACCAGTAATTCCGGTAATTAAGGCTGTTTTAGTCATATTTTCCTGTCTCCTCTAGCAGTATGAAACACCTACTGTGCGCGATCGCAAAATTACTGATAAGAACTTTGTATACATTTGCCAACCCAATCAACCGAACTAAGCATAAAAGTTCTGACCAATTCTAACAAAGTAGTTACGATCACTCGTATGCAAACCTGACTATTATGTAAAATGACTTTTTATACAATCAATCAAAGTACACTCAAACATAAAATAATATTTTCTTCTCTGTGTCTCCGTGTCTCTGTGGTAAAAAAGTCTATTTTCAACCTAAAGAATATCTACAGAGCAATAAAAAAACCCCCATAGGGGGGGCAGAATTTTTAGTTGTCCGCGTGGAGTGAACAACTAATAAAGAATACCTACAGTAAATACAGTAATCCGAACAAAATAATCCAAATCACGTCAACAAAGTGCCAGTAGATTTCCGCAGCTTCCACACCGAAGTGTTTTTCGTTACTGTAGTGACCAGGAGTGCGCGATCGCCATAACACAGCCACAATCGCTAAAACTCCGATAGTTACGTGTAAACCGTGGAAACCAGTCAACACATAAAACGCACTAGCAAACAAATTAGTCGTCAGACCAAATTCTAGATGCGTATATTCGTAAACCTGTCCTACCAAGAAAATCGCACCCATTGCGGCAGTAATTGCTAACCAGGTACGCATACCCTTCGTATCATTCTTTTTGATAGCAGTATCAGCATTGTGCATGACAAAACTACTAGCAATCAGATTGACAGTATTCACTCCAGGTAACAATAATTCTAAGTCTGGTGTACCTGCTGGCGGCCACGCAGGTAAAGTTGAACGGAAAGCTAAATAAGCTCCGAACAACCCCATAAAAATCATCCCTTCAGCAATCAAGAAAACAAATATCCCAAACAGGCGATGATCGGGATGTTCTTCATGATGCTCAACCGCCGCCGCGTGGTGATGATTCAGTTCCGTTTTCGCTGGGTCAATAGTTTGACTTTGCATGAATTTTGACAAGTGTGAAGTGTGAATATATTGGGGATGGGGGAGAGGGAAGAAATTCTCCCTCGTCTCCTCTGTTTCTTCTTAGGTTCTAGTCTCTACATCCGACTCAATGCTAGGGTATGGCTCATCGAGATCAGCCCTGAATACAGGATTCTCAGATGGAGATACATTCGCGGGTGCGTGTTTTACCCCATAGTCGTAGGGGCCTGTGGTCAAGACTGGGAGAGTTTCAAAGTTCTCAATTTCTGGTGGTGAGGTGGTCATCCACTCTAAGGTAAGAGCTTTCCACGGATTATTGCTAGCTTTCTCGCCGTACAACCAACTCCATATAGCGTTGATGATGAAGGGGAAGGTGGAAACAGCTAGGATGTACGAACCATAAGTACAGATTTCATTTAGCAAGGTAAATTTGGGGTCGTACTGAGCAATCCGGCGATTCATCCCCATTAAACCTAGCTTGTGCATGGGTAGGAAGGTCATATTCAAACCCACAATTGTCAGAGCAAAATGTACTTTACCCCAAGTTTCATTAAACATCCGTCCCGTCATTTTCGGAAACCAGTGATAAATGGCTGCGAAAATACCCAGCACGCTACCACCAAACAGCACATAGTGTAGGTGTGCTACTACAAAGTAAGTGTCGTGGACGTGAATATCAAAAGGCACAGCTGCCAACATTACACCACTAATCCCACCAATTACGAAAGTCCCGACAAAACCCATAGCAAACAGCATGGGACTGTTGAACTGGATTTTGCCACCCCACATCGTCGCCAACCAGCTGAAAATTTTAATCCCTGTAGGTACGGCAATGATCATGGTGGTGATCATAAAGAACATCCGCAACCAACCAGGAACACCACTGGTAAACATATGGTGCGCCCAGACAATTAGCCCTAAAAAACTGATGGCTAACGATGAGTAAGCGATCGCTTTATAACCGAAAATTGGTTTACGGGAGTGAATGGGTATAATCTCTGAAATTGCCCCAAAGAACGGCAAAATCATGATATATACTGCCGGGTGGGAGTAAAACCAGAACATATGCTGGTAAACTACCGGATCACCACCGCCAGTTGGGTTAAAAAATGTTGTTCCTGCCAATAAGTCAAAAGCCAACAGAATCAAACCTGCGGCTAATACTGGTGTTGACAGCAAAACCAACGCTGAAGTAGCCAGCATCGCCCAACAGAACAAGGGCATTTGATGGAAGCCCATACTGGGAATACGCATCTTTAGCAGGGTGACGAGAAAATTAATCGCCCCCAAAATCGACGATGTACCCAACAGCAGGACACTCATAATCCAAATGCCCTCACCCACCTGTCCTGTCACCAAACTTAAGGGAGGGTAGGAAGTCCAACCGGCTTCGGCTGCATCCCCGATGACTAAACTAGCAACCAGCAACAAGCCAGCTGGGGGGATCATCCAAAAAGCTACAGCATTCAGCCTAGGGAATGCCATATCTCTAGCCCCAATCATCAGGGGAATTAGATAATTAGCAAAACCTGCCCCGGCTGGCACAATCCACAAGAAAATCATGATTGTGGCGTGCAGTGTAAATAGGCTGTTGTAGAGTTCTGGACTGACAAAATCTACTTCTGGGGTTCGCAATTCTGTACGCACCAAGTCAGCTAAAACGCCGCCAATGCAGTAAAAAATGAACGAAGTGACTAGATATTGTAGTCCAATTACCTTGTGATCGGTATTGAAGCTAAAGTAGTCTTGCCATTTTCTGACCCCTGGTTCTGGAATATGAGCAGGGATGTTGGCAGTTTCTTGTAACTGAGCTTGTGTCATGGTTAAGAGTCAATAGTCAATGGTGATTAGTCAGTAGTTATTGTTTATGGCTTTGGATTGTGGACTTTTGACTATTTAACGCGATGTGCAACTTATTTTTGAAACCCCCCTCCAAACCTCTCCCCTGCAAGGAGAGAGGCTTTAAATCTTGCTCCCCTTCCCTTGTAGGGAAGGGGTTGGGGGTTAGGTTTGAGAGAAAGTTGCACACGGCGTTATTTATGAATGTGATGTAACATTTCTGGTTGAATTCCCATGTCTTTGGTATAAGGTGCGAGGAATTCATCTGGAGTTAGGTTAACTGGGTTGACAGCAACTGCTTCCTTAAGAGTGTTATTATTCGCAACTAACTGCTCTTGCATCCATTTTTCAAATGCTTCGGGTTTCTCCACTACCACCTGTGTTCTCATCGCGCCGTGGTATGGGCCGCACAGTTCAGCACAGATGAGAGTATAGTCACCCGCAACTTTTGGCGTAAAGCGGAGTTCGCTTTGTCTACCAGGGATCACATCCTGTTTCAGCCGAAATTCGGGGACCCAGAAGGCGTGAATCACATCATTAGCTGTCATATTAATTTGCACCTCCCGCCCAATGGGAACGTGCATTTCCCCAGTGGTGATACCTGTTTCGGGATAGGTAAAAATCCAAGCGTATTGTAAACCTGTGACGTTAATTTTTAATCCGGGTGGTTTGCCGGCATTTTCAGGACTAGCACCAATACTAGGAGACACACTACCTACACCTGGAGCATCCCGTTTTTGGGGAATTTGGTCGGCATTGCGGACTGCGGCGGTTGCTGGGTCTTGCATCGCCTCATCAGATTTCTGCTGATTGAGGTTAGGCGCATTGCTAGGAGGCGTATCATTTAAAGTTGCAGCGATCGCCGCCCCAGGCATTGCCATCGATTCCTGCATAATTGGGGATTCATGGACGGAGTGGGGATCAAACCCACCGATGTCATTATAAACTTCAAAGCTATAGACAGAAATACCGATAACTATAATTGCGGGGATCGCTGTCCAAAGTATCTCTAAAGGTACATTACCCTCAATTGGGGGGCCATCTTCATTATCACCTGCCCGGCGACGATATTTAACTGCACAGTAAATTAATACACCTTCAACAATCAAAAATATACCTGCTGAGACGGTCATCATCGTATTAAAAAGACCATCTACTAGCACGGCTTCATCCGAGGCTGCTGTTGGCAACAAACCGTGATTTTGACCGTACCATAGGCTTGTTAGGGTTAGCCCGATACCAATTAATAATGTCCAAATGGAACTTGGGATTTTCACGGCTCACTTAAATGAATTAATGACGTTATCTCGAAGCGACTTACTTACTAAGGTAATCTAGGCTATTAGATATTGACCCGAAAGGTCTGAAATTTTTATTAATTTTTTCGAGTATTTTCCTAATCTTGAGTAAAAGAGATTTATTACATACTTTCCAGAGTAGATATCAAAAATTAGAAAAATTTAAGGAAAATTTAGCAAATGAAATGGTATTGATAATAACCAATTGCTGACAACTTGAAAAATACCTAAAGCTTCTGGCTAGCAAGGGCAAAAGTGATTCAAATTATTAGAAGAAAGCCCATCAATAAACCTTGGTATATACGCTAGGGTGGATATGGGTCGGTATGAAAATTACAAATTTTAAGAAGTTCTACCAAAAAGTGGGCAGAAGGTATTGTTCATGAGCGAATTTGTCCTAAAACAACAAAATGAAGCAGCAACAGAGCAGCAAAAGCCCAAGGAAGTAATTCGTCGCCTCGTGTGGAAAATGAGCATAGCCACCTTGATTTTGATGGCTATAGGCAGTGCTACCCGCGTGATGAATGCTGGGCTGGCTTGCCCAGACTGGCCACTTTGCTATGGAGAACTAGTACCAGCCAAGCAAATGAATCTCCAAGTGTTTTTGGAGTGGTTTCACCGTTTGGATGCCAGTTTAATTGGCATTAGTGCGATCGCTTTGTTTGGTTTATCCTGGTGGCATCGCCAGGCGTTACCCCGTTGGCTACCTTGGGCGGGGACATTTGCCCTGTTTTTAATCGTCTTCCAAGGGATTTTGGGCGGACTCACAGTTACCCAATTGTTACGATTTGATATCGTCACAGCCCACTTGGGGACGGCGTTATTGTTTTTCATTACCCTACTGATTATTGGCATGGCTCTGACTCCCTACCAGGGAACAGGCAACGTTGGTAAACTACCTTGGGTGGGTTTAACAGCCGCGATTTTAGTTTATTTGCAAAGTCTATTGGGTGCTTTGGTCGGCTCTCGTTGGGCGTTACATCAGTGCTTTGGTGGTTCTCAACTGTGTGGCGTGATGTATAGCCACATTTTCGGCTTAGTACCGCCTACAGTCGCAACTTTAGCCGTAGTGTTGATTTCCTGGCGTACACCAGCACTACACCCAGCTTTGCGGAAACTAGCTAATATGGCAGGTGGGTTGTTAATTTTACAAATCTTGTTGGGATTTGCTACCTACCGATTACATCTACAAGTCGAGCCTCTGACTGTCACTCATCAAGCTGTAGGTGCGACACTTTTAGGTGTTTTGGTAGGTTTTACAGTTCTCTCACTGCGGGACTGGGCTGCAAACGGTGAGATTGAGGTGATAGGTGACAGGTGACAAACCAATTCAAAATTCAAAATGAAAGAATTTTTGACTTTTGACTTTTGACTTTTTCTGCCCAATCCCCATGTTGATAATGAACTACTGACACCAAAAAAGTATGAAACAGTGAGGAGGAAGGGATCTGAGCGAAAAAGCAGGAAGCGTTTTGACTTCCACCCATCGTTGGCAGACTTTCTTCCTACAAATGAAGCTCAAAACTCTACTCCCTGCCTTTTAACTCAACACTCTCTACATGGCAGTAGTAAAGGCAAGGATTACCAATCTAGAGCAATGGCCGCACATAAGTTCTTGAAAAAAAAGGAATTAAAGCAAAAATGATCGAGACTAATGTCTCTCGCCACCACGAAACCTTTCTTCAGGTAGTCCAAAGCTATTATCAGCTTACTAAACCTAGAATTATTCCATTGCTACTAATTACTACTGCCGGGAGTATGTGGATTGCGGCAAAAGGCGCAGTAGACCCTTTGCTGTTGTTAGTTACTCTGGCTGGTGGGACTTTAGCAGCAGCGAGCGCGCAGACAATTAACTGCATTTATGACCGAGATATTGATTACGACATGGAACGGACGCGTCATCGTCCCATGCCTTCCGGGAGAGTACAGCCCCGTGATGCTCTGATTTTTGCGATCGCACTGGCAATACTTTCTTTTACCCTCCTCACAGTATTTGCTAATCTCCTAGCTGCTTCCCTCGCATTCTCTGGCATTATTTTTTATATTTTGGTCTACACCCATTGGCTAAAGCGTCATAGTACCCAAAATATTGTCATTGGTGGCGCGGCTGGGGCGATTCCCGCTTTAGTCGGGTGGGCAGCAGTTACAGGTACTTTAAGCTGGGCTGCATGGCTAATTTTTGCGATCGTCTTTTTGTGGACACCGCCCCATTTCTGGGCTTTAGCTCTGATGATTCGTGATGATTACGCCAAGGTGGGCATTCCCATGCTACCTGTAGTGGAAGGTGCTACAGTCACGGTGAAGCAAATTTGGTACTACACCCTGATTACAGTCGTAGCGACGATGTTACTAGTTTTTCCTTTACACGCTAGCGGCATCGTTTACGCCGCCTTCGCAGCCGGTTTAGGAGGATTATTTATCCGCAAGTCTTGGTGTTTGTTACACAACCCCGAAGACCGCACTGTAGCTAGAGATGTGTTTCTGTTCTCTATCTCCTACATGATGCTGCTGTGTTTGGCAATGGTGATAGATAGTCTGCCTATTACCCATCGTGTGATTAGTACAGTAATTGGGTTTATTGGTTAGAGCAATTAGCGATCGCGTTGGTAGATTTCAGGGCGCGATCGCTTTTTTAGAAGTTCAAAAAGTATATTAAGAAACGCCTTCTGGCGTAGAGTTTTACCTAGTGGGACACTAAGGTTTAAAAATACACAGAAAATAACCAGAGAATCAAGCTAGTTCCTAAAACACAAGTAATTCCCGCAACCCCGGCTAGGGGTTTTTTGTTTTTCCCAGTCCACAACTCGGAAACTTTACCTGTATAAGTGACTAGTTGGGCTGTATCTATAGTAGCGATCGCAAATACTAAAGCTGAATGTAATCCCCAGGCTATACCTAAGTTATGGCGATCGCATATCCTCGCTAACACTAACATCATTCCCAATAACCACAGTCCCGGTAGTTGGGGGATGGTTTCCTGTTGTTCCCAAACTAAATGTAAGACAGCAAAAATTATGCTAGAAACTGCTGCTGCTATCCATACAGAATAATCTCGCTCTAACTCCGTCAATAAAAAACCCCGAAATACTAATTCTTCTATCCCCCCAACCAGCAACGCTATCAATAAAATAGATGGCAAAATAGATGCTATTTGCTTGGGGCTTAATTTTTTAAAGTCGCACCAACCTAGCCAAAATTGACAGGTATATGAAATAGCTATAGTTAACACTCCTAACCCAAAACCTAGTGCTAAAGAGCCTAGCATGGCAAAATTAGGCGCAAATCCATAGTCTGAAAAAGAACTATTAGTTAGCCAAATAACACCCCAAACAATCAGAGGTGCTAATAGATACAATGAGACAATTAATGGTAATTTTTGCTCTGGTTGTAGCGGTTTTATGGGTTGCCAATGTAGCAGTCTTAGTAATATGACTGCAACTGGTAGCCAACAACCTATCCAAGCAATGAAAAATGCCATCACGACAACTATTACTGGTGCATCTTTCATAAATGCCAGTACGTTGTTGATGGATGGCTGAAGGAAATTAGTCAAACTAAACAAAAAAATCACGATAAAATTCTTGCAGAGTAAACATCTTGGTGATTAATCAAGACTCTACCAAAATTGGTGACTTCTGCAAGGGGTCTAATCGTATTTTTGGGTTAGACAAAATTATTTAATTAGGAACACTAGTTTCCTCTGGTTTTAGGGATAAGTTACGGAAACTCACTCCCAGTACCAGAAAATTTTTTATTCTTCGTCTTCCAAATCTTCGTCAGCGTCTTCAATATCTACATCAGGTACAAGCTTCTTATCGCTTTCACCCAGTTGAATCAAGTGAATATGTTTGTATCCTAGTCGGATTTCAAATTCATCACCTGGTTTTAAGCCCATTGCTTTGGTGTATGTAGCACCAATCACAATTTGACCATTTTGATGAACACTAACACGATATGTCGGTTCACGACCACGACCATCTTTTGGTGCTTCTGGACTCAGAGGAATTCCTCTAGCCGATAGCAAAGCATCATAAAAATCAGTAAGATTGACGCGGACTTGGTTATTCTTAGTAACAGTGTAATAACCACACTGCTTGGCTCTTTCTCTTCGTGGTAAATTAGAAAGTTCTTTTACCTTTGCCAGCAGTGATTTTCCAGTTAAAGGCGCGGTTGCAGTTTCACTCATTATTCTTAAGTTTTCCTTACTCTCTCCAAACT
The DNA here is from genome assembly GCF_034931465.1 of Anabaena sp. UHCC 0399. Classification (NCBI taxonomy): domain Bacteria; kingdom Bacillati; phylum Cyanobacteriota; class Cyanophyceae; order Nostocales; family Nostocaceae; genus Anabaena; species Anabaena sp. UHCC 0399. The sequence continues at coordinate 11,168 of NZ_JAYGGZ010000031.1, forward strand.
GATAAATTATGTCGTCCTATTCCAGTATTTGACTTTTTAGCATTTTTACAAAGCTACTGGGGACTTCAAGTTAAAGGGTGAATTCCTGCTGATATTGTCCTCAAGTACCTCTATTATGGATGACCACAACAGATGAGAGGTCATGAGTTCCACAGGTATTAGTTTCGGTGATTTTACGGCATTTTAAACCATTATTCATGATTGGGAAGGCAATCATTTTTTCTTTTGGTCTTACCGTTACAAAGAAGTTATAGACCAAAGAAATTACAGGTTTTACTTTTGCACTGCCTACCTTTATAGCTTTTGAGTTCTCAGGTTTTACCTACTTTACTCTTGAGCTAAGGACAGCATCGTATTTAAATATGGTCTTACGGACATACACCCTTTTGTCCTACCTGTCGAGACATGAAATTTCTGTCTCTAGACTACAAAGAAACTAAACAGTGTTGGCTGTACTTGTACAGCGATTGATCCTGGTTTTGTTGCTTCGTAATTTTATATTAAATACTAGCATGGACTAATAATAGCAAAATAATTGTTTATTTTAAAATTTAACTTGCAAGTAAACTTATATCTAAATCCCCTAGCTCCTAGAAACAAAAAGCAGCAAGGATTTTATTTAGGGTTCATGACGAAGAGTGACTATTGCTGTATGACTTTTATAAAAATTAATCTAAATTCAGATGAGCAGTTTTGATGAGTAAGTTATATCCTTTGGTTATCTTGATTCAGCCCAGACAAAAAGCTCTGAGTATTACCCTCCTGGTTTATTGTCTTTAGAGAAAAAGGTCTGCTGTTTTATGTACGTCTGTCTATGGGAAGAATAAATTTACTCACTTCTGCTGGAGACTTTATGCGACGATCAAATGTTCATTTTCAGCTTTAATGCTTCAATACAGACAAAAGATTTAAAATTTAGTAACTCTTTGAGGTGTTTTATGAATCTTTATGCTCTTAGATGTTGACTTCAAGATGTCTCATTAACCTCAAGAGCATTTATTGTATATATTTCGCCAATATAGAGGATAAACCTATATTCATTCCTGGTAAACCCCCTTGACTGATCCTGCCAAACAGGTAATTAGAATAATACACTACAATCAATTTTTGCATCCGATCTGAGATGGCAATATAAATCTAGCTGATGGTCGTTCTACGACTGAAATTATCTTAGTTATCTTTAAACTAGAATCAGTCGCTCTTGAAGGATCAGCCTATTAATGCCAATCCTCGAATTAGGGGCAACAATATATATAGCTCACTTTTTGCAACCACCAGCCTTTACACAAGATTTTTTAGGCTGATGCAGCAATTTTAAGAATTTGGTTGGTAATCATGGAAGTTAATTTTAAAATCATTCGGCAACAGCAAAATTCTGCTGCTGTTGTGGAAACTTACCTTTTAGAGACAGAATCTAGCAATACCATTTTGGATTGCCTTAATCGCATTAAGTGGGAGCAGGATGGAACTTTAGCATTTCGCAAAAATTGTCGCAATACTATTTGTGGTAGTTGTGCGATGCGAATTAATGGACGATCAGCTCTAGCTTGTAAAGAAAATGTGGGTAGTGAACTAGCAAGATTGAAAAATCCAGCCAATAATATTCCAGAAATCACGATCGCACCCTTGGGTAATATGCCAGTGATTAAGGATTTAGTCGTGGATATGAGTAGTTTCTGGAATAATTTAGAAGCGGTAACGCCCTATGTTAGTACCGCCGCAAGACTTGTACCAGAAAGAGAGTTTTTGCAAACACCCGAAGAGCGATCGCTTCTAGATCAAACTGGTAACTGTATTATGTGCGGTGCTTGCTACTCAGAATGCAATGCTCGTGAAGTCAATCCCGATTTTGTCGGACCTCACGCTCTCGCTAAAGCCTACCGTATGGTTGCTGACTTGCGCGACAGCGATACAGCCGATCGCCTAGAAAATTACAACGAAGGGACTAAAGGCGTGTGGGGCTGTACCCGTTGTCTATACTGTGATGCAGTTTGTCCAATGGAAGTCGCCCCCTTAGAGCAAATCACTAAAATTAAACAGGAGATTCTCACCCATAAACAAGCTAGTGACAGTCGCTCAATTCGCCACCGCAAAGTATTAGTTGATTTAGTCAAAGCAGGTGGCTGGATTGATGAAAGACAATTTGGTGTACAAGTAGTTGGTAACTACTTTAAAGACCTCAGAGGGTTACTTAGTCTTGCACCGCTAGGATTACGCATGATTGCCAAAGGTAAATTTCCCCTCTCATTTGAGCCATCCGAGGGAACAGAACAAGTGCGATCGCTCATTGAAGCTGTGAAACAGGAGGAAGGGGAGAGGTGACAAATCAATTCAAAATTCAAAATTCAAAATTCAAAATTAAATAACTTGGGACTGGGGACTGGGGATTGGGGACTGGGGATTGGGGACTGGGGACTGGGGACTGGGGAGAAAACTAATCATTCATTACTCATTACTCATTACTCAGCACTCAGCACTCAGCACTCAGCACCGGCTAAACGCCGCGCTACCGCTAACAGCACTCAGCACTCCCTCATCGTGGATCTTGAGGGACGTTTACAGGCTGCCCAAAACGGTCATAGACTGAAATATCCCATTGCCCGTTATTACTCAACTCAAAAGCAATCCTACTGCCATCAGCACTAATCGTAGGGTTGCGGACTTCTGCTTGTAGGTTGCCAGTTAAATTGCGTGCTTGCCGTGTTTCCCGATCATAGAGAAAAATAGCCGATCGCCCCTGACGGCTAGCAGCAAACACAATATAACGAGCATCTTCGGAAACACTGGGATGAGAGGCGATCGTATCTAAAGCATTTAAACCCGGTAATTCGATTAAATTACGCGCCAGGGTATCAAATAAATAAACGTCTTGGCTACCCCGGCGATCGCTAGTAAACACAATATATCTACCCGAAGTTTGCGGATTGAGTTCCGACGCAAGACTATTAAGACTCCTACCCCCTGGATCAAAAGGATAACTCACCAACCGAGGATAGCCAAAACAGCCAGTTAATAAGCCTGTACAAGCAAATATAGGAATAAAAATACGTTTATTCATTAGTCAGTTTAGTCATTAGTCATTAGTCATTGGTCAAAGTTTCTCTCCTTGTTTCCCTAACCCCTAGTTCCAGTCACTCTTCAATTTTGAATTTTGAATTTTGAATTTACTGTGGCGGATTCACAGTCGCACCATTGGGAATATCTAACTCAATATTCGGACCCCTATCGAGAACTTCAATATCCCACTGACCACGGGCGGCGGTTTCAAAAACTATATAACGTCCATCGGGACTGATAGCAGGATTTCTGACCCAACCGCGATAAGTTGGGGTGGCAATTTGTGATTGTTGTGTGGCGCGATCGTACAGTGCTACCACTGGTCTACCTTGGTCACTGGTCAGGTAAGCAATATAGCGTCCAGTGTAGCTGAGACTAGGACTTTCGATAATTGTTTCGCGTCGATTTAAGCCTGGTGTACTAATAAAACTTTGCTGTTGCAAATCATACACAAGTAACCGATGAGTATTATTACGATGAGAAATCAACGCCAAAAAGCGACCATTACCACTTAAAGCTGGTTGTTCTTCTGTGTAGCGACTATTAAGGGAAGTAGGGCCAAGAGGAATATCACCAGAGCCACAAGAGCCTAGCAAAGCGGTCAAACCAAAAACTAAGCTCCAATAAATTGGTTTTTGCAGCCAAAACTGAGAAGTAAATTTTTTCACCTCAGATATCTACTGTTTTCCGTCGCCTATAAGCTTACATCTATCCCGACCGCTTTATACATCCTCATAATCTGTAGAATTATCAGAATCTACATCTGATGAATCTATGGGTTTATACGGTACATAATCAGTTGGGATTGCTTCATCATCCTCTATCTGTCTGCGAGGATTGGTATCAGCAGGTGGACGACGTTTTCTTGGTCTGGGTGGCGTATCTTCGTTTACTTCTGAGCGAGGGGAAGTGTTATTACCCCGACGAGAAGGTTTTCTGGTTTCTCGGCTGGAACTTTCCCAATCATCAACTTCTTTATTAGAGGAAGAACTCCAATCTTCTTGTTCGTATCTTTCAGGAGTCCGATTGGATGGACGCGTAGGAGGACGGCGGCGCGACGTTCTATCTGTCGTCGGCTCTGGTCTGTCGCTACTGGTGCGGCGTTCCCTGCGGGGTGGTTGCTCCTCATAATAGTCATCACGAGAGGAACGATCATCTCTGCTAGGTCGAATCCGGGCGCGTACAGGACGTTCTTCTTCTTCCTCCTCTTGATAAGGTAGTGGTTCATAGTCTGATTCCACTTCAGCTTCGTATCCGCTCCGTTTCCTGTTATACGAGTAATCTCTGCTCACCTCGCGCTCATCCACAATCGGAGTGTTACGTTTAGCTTGTTGAGTAGCAATACTCCGTAAGCGAATACTTTCAATAGCAAAAAATACAGTTGTCCCCACCAAAAGCAGTTGACCAAATTGCAAAATCGGGTCTAAACGCCATCCTTGGAAAACAAGAATGAACCCACACAGTAAGCCGACAGCCGCAAAAAAGATATCTTGATCTCTTGACAGTTCTGGACGCACGGTACGGAGAAAATACAGTGCTGCCCCAGCCACAGCCAGGAAAATCCCTAGAATACTGGCTGAGTTCGTTCCAAAATTTACCTGAGCCAGAACACTGGCTGAGTTCAGCCCAAAATTTAGCATTGTTCTTTATCCCAATATCAAATCTATGTTAACGAGCCACACTTAAAATCACTACTTTACGCAATCACAATATAATATTTAAGCTTCAAAGCAACTGGCAAAGAAGCTCTGAAGCTATTCACCGCAAGCTAAAAAAAGCTTAAGTCTGTCAGCAACAGGTCTAATAAGCTGACAGACAATCGTTTGAGAAAGTCGAACTGACTCCCTCAAACATTAGGAACGTTGGATTTTATCTTTTTGGCTGATAAAAATCAAACCAATCGTAGCAGGGATAACAACAATTAAAGTACCCCAACCTAGACTCCAAAGAAAATTTGATAAAGATGGTGTCATGGATCTCAACCTTTATTTACACACTTCATCATAATTCTAATGGTGTATCACATCCTTGAGAAGCCTGTTGTGTTGAAAGGCAACAAAGAAAAGGGGACAGGGGACAGGGGACAGAAAATAGGGAAAACTAGATCAGCTTGAATGCAGTCTTGAGCTTAGTTACTTTTCGATACGCGCTAATAATTAACCGCATTTGGTTAGAATTTAAATAGAGAATGCTTTACAAAGCTTAAATTTTTCTTTTCAGCTTGCGCCTTAAGTTTGTTCTCTGTCCACAAATAGTAGCTCAGATCAATTCCATGACTGCTGTTAACTTAACTGCTTGGATTCTTGGCCCTGTGCTGGGGCTAATGACTTTTTTGTTTATTTTCCGCATTATTCTTACTTGGTATCCGCAAGTGGATCTGAATCGGTTGCCGTTTAATCTCATTGCCTGGCCAACTGAACCATTTTTAATCCCTTTGCGAAAACTAGTAACACCCATAGGCGGAGTTGACATCACCCCTATTATTTGGGTTGGGATTTTGAGCTTGCTAAGAGAAATTCTCTTAGGTCAGCAGGGATTAATCACCATGATGTCTCGTGTCAGTTAAAAATTGTGCATGGACATAAGTTTTCAGAACGCCCATGACGCGACGATGCTCCGCCCTGGCTTCGTCCACTATAAAGTGCAGCGTAGCTCATCGCAATCCAGGGAGAACTCACAAGCATTTGATGACAATTTTATTGAACACAGCCTGTAAAAAAGATGAGTTACCGCGAGATCATTACTATAGAACCCGACAAAAGAGGTGGAAAACCTTGTATTCGACGCATGAGAATCACTGTTTACGATGTTCTAGGTTGGCTAGCAGCAGGTATGTCTCACACTGAGATTCTAGATGACTTTCCTGAGTTGACAGAAGCAGATATCAGAGCTTGTTTAGAATTTGCGGCTGATCGAGAGCATCGTCTCGTTGCCTCGGTGGGTGTGTCTTGAAACTACTGTTTGATCAGAATTTGAGCCGTAAGCTTGTAACTCGAATAGCAGATATTTTTCCTGATTCCAGTCATGTGCAGTTTCATCAACTGCAAGAGAAGACTGACACTGAAATTTGGGAATTTGCTAGAAAAAATGACTTTTGCATCGTCACTCAAGATGCAGATTTTGCAGAACGAAGCCGTTTGTACGGTTCACCACCCAAAGTTGTATGGCTACGCTGCGGGAATACACCAACTAACCAAGTCGAAGAGCTAATTCGCTCTGGAGTGCAGGCAATTCAAGCACTGTTAGATAATTCCAATCTATACTGCTTAGAACTGTACTAGAGCGAGGGACTGCTGATATCTCGAAAATTGAGTAGCAGATATCGCTATAAAGTGGAGCGTAGCTCATCGCAATCCAGGGCTAACTCATAAGCATTTGATGACAATTTTATTGAAAAATGCCCATAAAAGGCGATCGCTCTCTGCATGAAGAGGAGCAGCGTTAGCAAAGCTGGGTGGGAAGCACGTCGCTACTGACAAATAGCCTGCTAGTTATTTACCACCGACATTTCAGAAAACTATTATCAAATTCTTACCGTATATAAACTTAAGCTGGGTTGGAGATCAATAAATTTTCGTGCCTATTATCCGAAAAAGGATGATATTGAAAATTATTCCGTATATCTACCCGATTTACGATCGCCACCCATTATCTACATCTAAACCAACCTGAGTTCGGGATCAGGAAGGGACAGGTAGTAATCTGAAAATAAGATATTTCTCAATCTTTTACGCTTTACGCTTTACGCTTTACCCTTCCCAATCCCTAGTCCCTTACAATTTCATCTCCTGAATGAAATTGGTGTAAACATGACCCGCTAAAAACTGGGGGTTTTCCATAATTTTTTGATGAAATGCAATTGTCGTGGGCAACCCAGTAATTGCACATTCCCTGAGAGCGCGTTTCATGCGGTTAATAGCAGTAGCACGATCTGGCCCCCAAACGATTAATTTACCGATGAGGGAATCGTAGTAGGGGGGAATTTGGTAATCGGTGTAAACGTGGGAGTCAATCCGCACCCCAGGGCCTCCAGGGGGAAGATAACCGCTAATGCGTCCGGGGGCTGGGCGGAAATCATGGTCGGGGTCTTCGGCGTTGATGCGACATTCGATCGCATGACCCCGCAAAACTACTTGGTCTTGAGTTAGCCTCAGTCTTTCCCCTTGAGCAATTCTAATTTGTTCAACTAGCAAGTCTACCCCAGTCACCATCTCAGTTACAGGATGTTCTACTTGAATCCGGGTGTTCATTTCCATAAAGTAAAACATACCGGATTTATCTAAGAGAAACTCGATAGTACCTGCACCGGTGTAGTTAATGAACTGGGCAGCTTTGACGGCTGCTTGTCCCATTTTTTCCCGGAGGTCTGAGTCAAGTGCAGGGCTGGGAGATTCTTCTAGTAGCTTTTGGTTGCGGCGTTGAATTGAGCAATCCCGTTCACCTAGGTGAATGACATTGCCAAAATTATCAGCCAAAATTTGAAATTCAATGTGGCGGGGACGTTCGATAAACTTTTCGATATAAACGCCAGCATTACCAAAGGCTGCACCTGCTTCACCTTGGGCGGCTAAAAACAGTTTGACAAATTCATCTTGCGATCGCACTAAGCGCATACCTCTCCCACCACCACCAGCCGTGGCTTTAATCATGACTGGATAACCGATGTCTTTGGCAATTGCTAATCCTTCTTCCTCGGTTTCTACCAAGCCATCACTCCCTGGTACAGTAGGAACTCCTGCTTTTTGCATGGTTTCCTTCGCGGTGGATTTATCCCCCATCAACCTGATTGCTTCCGGCGTGGGGCCAATAAACGCAATGTGATGGTCTGCACAAATTTCTGCAAATTTGGCATTTTCCGACAAAAAACCATAGCCAGGATGAATGGCACTGGCATTGCGCGTTAAAGCTGCTGCAATAATATTGGGAATATTCAAATAACTTTTACTGCTAGCCGGTTCACCAATGCAAACCGCTTCATCAGCAAGTTGGACGTGCAGAGCATTCCGGTCAACAGTCGAGTGAACCGCGATCGTCGCAATCCCCATTTCTTCACAGGCGCGGAGAATGCGAAGGGCGATTTCTCCCCGATTGGCAATTAATATTTTGTCAAACTTCATAGGATATCGTGGTAAGTGTGGAAACTCAGTCGCTTCAGCACTGAGAGGAAACACGACTCAAGCGAATTTAGTCGCAGTGGATATTCTCCATGAGCCATAAGATTTAAAAAAGCAATCTTTGGGGGTTGCATTCTGCGTTAATCGCTTACCAGTTCCAAGACTGTGTAAGCTAATTGTTTTTCTGTCCGGGTCTTTTTTAGTTGGTGATTCTTGCCAACCACCTACATAACAAAACCCGAATTTGGGGTGCTTCACCACTGAACCACGCTTAAAACCAGCACTAATTGTTCCACCATATCGAGAACGGGTATGCCCAGCAGTATGTTGCAGTCGGTGCAGTTGACGACGGTGAAATTCTAATGGCACAATTTCAATTAGTTGGGTGTTTTCTGGCTTTTGGTGTCCGCCAACAAACCAATTAGCTAATACCCAAGAATCAACACAATGAGCATCAAACTTATTCGATAGTTTATTTTGAGATTTTTTCAAACCCAAGCTTTGACGCATTTCGTAAGTGTCGTTACCTGTCCTGGTTTCTAAATTGGCAAATTTTTCTAGCTCTGAATAGAACCACGTTTTCCCAACCTCTATCGGGCTAAACATTGCGTTCCACTTTCTCGCACCTTTCCATGTTTTGGCTTGAACATCTTCAACTACAAAAGTTGAAACCGGAAAAATTAACGTTAACCACTTGCAAATACGTAATTTCCATTGCCATCTAGCTTTTGTCGATGGGGGTAACTTTTGCTTGTTTACAAGCCTGTTTTGGCGATTTTGCCTACATGGTGTGTGACGAAATCTCCTTGCATGCCGCATATTTCGACGAACTTCTACATGGTCTTTCACCCAATCAACTGCGTGAGCTTGGATGTTTAGATAAGTGTGAGATTGTGATTTAACTGTGTATGCTTCGCGTTTTGCTCCAGGGTCAATACCAACGGCTATTGGCTGGGTATTTCTATTGCTTGGTTCTTGATTTAATCGGACACAGAATACTCCTTTTTTAAAGAATGGCGTAGCTTTGCCTGACTTAATCCAACGTCTTGCCCTGCTAGGGGTTGTTGGCATCAAAGAGCGGTTATTTTGGTCAACCACGGGAATGAACATTGATGATAAATCCTATTGCTAGGTGTTTATATCCCTTCGCTACTGACTGCCACAGAGGTAAAAAACTAGGGAAGCATTCTTAACGTGTTTTGGGCTACCACGCCTAGACAGTTCAGTTTAGATAGCTAGACACTTGTTTAACTTGATGAAGAGGAAGTGGTTATTCCCCCTCTTGCAAGCCCAGTGGCTTTAGCCCTGGGTTAGTGACTTTCGAGCTTTGATATCTGTACCAGTAGATAGAAATTGTCTCCCATCCAAGTTGCAAAACGAGCGATCGCTTTATCTCAAATTATGACAGGAGATTTACCAGCCTCATCTAGAGTAGGATGCACGAGCAGGACGCAGCCCGTGCTGAGTGTGCTTCAATCCTGAGTTATGAGTGTTGAGTATGGTTATTCACTTTCTACTCACCACTCCCCATTTAATATCACTTGTAGAGCTACTATATTTCTGTCAGTCTCGTATCCTCCTTCGGGAAATTTGTGATCCTGCAAAATTAAATTTTTGGTAAAGTTGGCTAAATTGCTAATTACCTTTATATATTCATGTTTATTGTGCTATGATAGATAGTCGTGAAACTCTTGCGGATGTGGCGGAATTGGTATACGCGCACGTTTGAGGGGCGTGTGGCTTTGCCTTGCGAGTTCGAGTCTCGCCATCCGCATTTTTTAGTACCAAAGTCAACAGTCAAGTATTTTAGATTGCTTGACTTGCTAATCTTGAGTGGGTGTAGGGTTAAATTCTGCTTATCCTGACACCCCTATTGATTGACTGACTAATAACTATGGACTTAATTCTAGTTTTTTGTGCTTTTATAGAAGTAGGTAAACTTTTGTAAAGAACATTGACTGCAATTTTTACTTCAAGTAACAACTCAACACTACCAACCGCATGGCATCGCCTTACCCCAATTTGGCAAGGTGGGGAGGAAGTAATTAAAAAAAGTTTGCCCCACACTCAACTAGCTCCGGCCTGGCAAATGCTACTGCTTGGCGATGGCTCACCAACGAGGCACTTAGAACTACTTACAGGTGAGTCTACAGAAGTAGATGTGATTGATATGTCATTGATTGGCACAGATTTGGATGGTGCGCCAGATTTAATTAAATCTGTCCCAGAGCCAAGACTGAGGCGACAAGTGTGGCTACGAACTGCTTCAGGTCAGCGATTGGCTTATGCTACCTCATGGTGGGAAGCTAGTCATGTAGACGAGTATTTACAGAACCGTTCCTTAACGATTTGGGCAAGTCTAGGGCGTCTCCGTACCGAGTTATATAGAGACGTGCGCGGCATTTATTACGGATACTCACCAGCCCTAGAGGCAGGATTTGAGGTAGAAGGGCCTTTTTGGGGTCGCCATTATTTATTTTGGCATCATGGTCAACCGTTGACTTTGATTTACGAGGTTTTCTCGCCATATTTAAGTAAATACCTCGGCGCGACACAGGTAACTCACCCAAATGGCAAAGCATAGAAATATTTGCCAATAATATTAAAGCTTGTTTTAATTTTGACTTTTGACTTTTGACTTTTGAATTCGGAGCGAAGCGACGTGAAACCACCCATATTGTCTGCTTCCAAGAAAAAAAGCAAGAAATCTTCTTTAGTATTGACACTCTCAGGTGCCGGGTTATTAATTGGTGTGGGGAGTGCAGCATACTGGTTTTTTAGTCAAGGACAGCTATTTTATAGAGATTTGCTCACGGGTGCAAATATTATTCCTAGTGATGCGTTATTTGCTGTTTCCCTAACTACCGACACCAAACAATGGCAGAAACTACAGGAATTCGGCACAAAGGAAACTCAAGCACAACTTAATCAAAGCTTAGTCCAATTACGCGATCGCTTTCTTACCAATAACGGTTACAACTTTGAGAAAGACATTCAACCGTGGGTAGGCGATGAAGTTACCTTGGCAATTTTAGCCCCCCAAATCGATAAATCAGCCCCTAAACCAGTTTCCACCATTGAGAATCCTGCCAGTAATTCGCAGTCGATGGTGATGGTTTTACCAGTAAAAAACGCTGAAAAAGCTAAAACTATCTTTGCTCAACCACAAACCCTCAAACAAGGTAAATGGATTGAGCGTACTTATCAAGGGATTACCATCAAACAAAGTCAAGGACAGCCTGGAGAAAACTTATCAGCTGCATTCCTAGATGGAAAATTTTTGGTGATTACAGATAATCCCCAGACAACAGAACGTACAATCAACGCCTACAAAAGTAGAACCTCCTTGGCGACTGTAGGCGGTTTTGCCGGAAATTTCCCGAAAATTGCTAGCTATCAACCCTTGGCGCAGTTTTATATCAACGTACCTAACGCAGCCAAAATAGGATCTACAACTCCCAATCGACGTTTACCTGCTCAAGTTTTAGCCCAGCTGCAAAACAACCAAGGTTTAGCCGGAACTGTAACATTAGAATCAGAAGGGTTACGTATTAGAGGAGTTTCTTGGCTTAATCCTCATAGTCAAAGGGTTTTGGCTGTAGAAAATAAAGCTGGAACTATGCAAAATCGCGTCCCAGCAGAAACCTTAATGATGCTGTCTGGAGGAAATTTAAAGCGTTTATGGAGTGAATACGTTTTAACATCCCAAGGCAATCCTCTGTCACCCATTACACCAGAACAAATGCGGAGTGGAGTGAAATCACTTACCAGCATGGATTTAGAACAGGATTTTCTCAGTTGGATGAAAGGTGAGGTTGCTGTAGCAGTGATTCCTGGAACTCCCAAACCTGGTTCTTCACAAGATTTTCGTGCTGCTTTTGTGTTGATGATTCAAGCAAGCGATGCCAATGATGGGCAAAGCCTACGGCAATTAGCTGAGACATCCATCAAACAGCTAGATGAGGTGATGAAAACTCAGTACCAGTTCCAAATCAAATCAACAACAGTAGCGGGTAAATCTGTTGTTAACTGGATTAGTCCGTTTGGAACACTCACCGCCACTCACGGTTGGTTAGATGGAGATGTCGCTTTCTTAGCAATCGGCTCTCCCATCACCGATAAGATTCTTCCAAAACCTAGTACCAGCCTCGCTAACAGTCTGGCATTTCAACAGACAGTACCGACAGAACCCAATCCCACAAATGGTCAATTCTACATGGACGTAGAAAAAATCACGAAAAATTTTCCCCTACCAAGACTGATTCCCCAACAACAAACCTTGCTAGCTGCTACACGGTCTATTGGTATGACATCTGCCATCAGTGACAATCGCAGCACCCGCTATGATATTTTTTTGACACTCAAAAAAGTGGATAAGTAAATTGAGGGTTTAGGGGAAGAGAAGCAGAAGAGCAGGGAAGATTTTACCCCCATACTCAATCCTCATAAATTTTTGAATTTTGAATTCCTGAAACAGATTAGGATCAGAACAGTCAGAATCAAAATTTTCAAACATCCCCTGCGGAGAACACTTTATGAATCTGGTTTTACTCCAGAATTGGTTGGATAACGCCTCATTTGCTGTCTTATTTATTACCATGCTGGTGTATTGGGTGGGCGCAACGTTTCCCAATCTGCCCGCCACTAATGCTTTAGGAACGGCTGGTATGGCGATCGCTAATTTGTGTATCGCTACCCTACTAGGTGCGCGTTGGCTAGAAGCTGGTTATTTTCCTTTGAGTAATTTGTATGAATCCCTATTTTTCCTAGCTTGGGGAATTACTACGGTTCACCTGATTGCAGAAAATTCTAGTCGTAGCCGCCTAGTAGGTGTTTTTACTGCCCCTGTAGCTATGGGTATCGCTGCTTTTGCTACCTTGACATTACCATCAGAGATGCAAATAGCAGAGCCGCTAGTACCAGCGTTGAAGTCTAATTGGCTGATGATGCACGTCAGCGTCATGATGTTGAGTTACTCGGCTTTGATGGTTGGTTCATTGCTAGCGATCGCTTTTTTGGTCGTTACTCGCGGAAAAAATATTCAACTACAAGGCAGTTCTGTCGGTAATGGTGGCTATCGTACCAATGGCTATCGTTTGCACAAAGCAGGTGAACTAATTTCACAACCAGCAACACCAACAGTAGAAAGTAATGGCTTTGTGCGTGTTGAAAGTAATAACAATGGCAACGGCAACACCGCCGTTTTAAACTTAGTTACTACTCCCCAATCTGCAACAGTAACAGATGCTGAAACCCTTTCACCCCAACGCCTAAGCCTAGCTGAAACCCTCGATAATATCAGCTATCGGATCATTGGCTTGGGATTCCCTCTACTCACCATCGGTATTATTGCTGGTGGAGTTTGGGCTAACGAGGCTTGGGGTTCTTACTGGAGTTGGGACCCGAAAGAAACTTGGGCTTTAATTACTTGGTTAGTTTTCGCCGCCTATCTCCACGCAAGAATCACTCGCGGTTGGCAAGGTCGTCGTCCCGCAATTTTAGCCGCCAGTGGCTTGGTTGTCGTTTGGATTTGCTACCTCGGTGTCAATCTTTTAGGTAAAGGGTTACATTCTTACGGGTGGTTTTTTTAACAGTTTTATCCCCTCTTAGCAAGTTGAGAGGGGATTTCATCACGATTATTCTTTTGCAATACTAAATAACTGTAAACAATATGATAAAAGCCCAAATCTTAAAAGCAATCAAGGAGATGCCAAATATAGAACGGCTGGAGGTGATTGAATTTGCTCTGCGTTTATTGCGCGAAGACATGGATAAACCAGAGGAATTGAGCTTGAAATCTGCTGCTGAAATTATGCTTACCTACTACGTAGAAGGAAGTGAAATAACTGAGTTTGTTGATACTTGTAATGAAGACTTTTACGAATATCATGACTATGCGTAGGGGTCAGATTTGGCTTTATAGAATTTTATTACGGATGAACTACTATATCGGTCGAAATTATAAATTTAGTTGCAGGAGATTTTTATGACAGATGGATTTGAGATCCTGAATCATGATGAAGTTGTCACCATAGAACCAGACACCTTCAATAAATTAAATATTGCTAAAACTTTTAAAGTCCGGGATTTGATTACAGCTATTAAAGAATATATTGGTGCAGAAGACACATCAGAAGCAAATTTATATACGCAAGGCTTAAATTGTGAAGTTTTGAAATTTACAGCCCAGGGATGGATTAAAGGAAAAGTTAGACTGGCTTTAGAATTTTGTCCTGATGAACCTGATTCACCATTAGATGAAATTTACGAAATTCATCAACAACTCCAACAAATTGCTAAGGAATCAGTATGGTAAGATTCCATACAAAAATCATCAGATTAACATCTGAAAAATTCCCCAATGGTATGGACTACTCTACACGCAAAAATACATCGTACTATCAGATCGCGCCACCTATTTGACCGTCAAAAAAGTCTTTTAGTAGCGGTTTCAGGTGGGCAAGATTCTCTGTGCTTATTTAAATTATTGTTAGAATTACAACCTAAATGGGAATGGGACTTAGGTATTGCCCACTGTGATCATCGCTGGCGTGAAGATTCTCAAGCTAATGCCCAGCACGTAGAAACTTTAGCTAAAAACTGGGGTGTATCTTTTTATTTAGAAACAGCTATTAAATCCGTAAATAGTGAGGCGGAGGCTCGCAATTGGCGTTATCAAGCTTTAATTGCGATCGCGCAAGCTAATAATTACCAATATATAGTCACCGGTCACACCGCCAGCGATCGCGCCGAAACTCTCCTTTACAACTTAATTCGCGGGACTGGTGCTGATGGTTTGCAAGCTCTAACTTGGCAACGTCCCCTCACTGATCATATTGTGTTAGTGCGTCCTCTGTTAGAAGTCACCCGCAAACAAACAGAGCAATTCTGTCAAGAGTTTAACTTGTCAGTCTGGGAAGATTCCACCAATCAAGATTTAAAATACGCCCGCAACCGCATCCGTCAAGAACTAATCCCCTATTTACAACAAAACTTTAACCCCCAAGCTGAACTAGCCATAGCCCAAACGGCTGAATTACTACAAGCAGAAGTGGAATATTTAGAACAAGCCGCCCAGAAGTTGCGGGAAGAGGTGACAGGTGACAGGGAACAGGTGACAGACAACTTAGAAAGTTATGCGTTGTCTTCTTTTCTTTTACGCTTAAACCGTAGGGTATTGCAAAAAGCACCATTAGCACTGCAACGGCGAGTGATGCGTCAAGTGTTACAACAAATACTTCCTGACGCTCCTAATTTTGAACATATCGAGAAATTAACAGCCTTAATTGCAGCCCCCAACCGATCGCAAACCGATCCTTTTCCCGGTGGTGCGATCGCTCAAGTCCAAGATGACTGGATCTATTTAAAATAGTGCTAAGTAGTGAGTACCGAGTAAAGGTCTAAACCTGAAGCTGACAACTCAGCACTCACTACTCACTACTCATAACTCAACACTTATAACTCCCTAAGAAGCCACCAACTCCGGCTGAGATAGTAAACTGCCGATAGTGTGACGAATTTCAGTAATAGTTTGGAGTTGATAATCACCAGTTTCTTGAATTTGACCCAAAGATTCACCGATGCTTTGTAGCTTTCGTCGCAATTCATCTAAGGAATCTTGAATAGGCTGTAGTGCTTCTTGATAGAGATTTACCCGACCCCAGGATTCAGCATTAGCCGTCCGTAGAGAACGTAGACTGTCTTCCATTTTTTTCAGTTCTTGCTGCTGTTGTTGGAGGTCGTGGGTTTGATTATCAATCATTCCTTGGTCTAGTTCCAACGCAGCACGCATTTGCTCAATTTCACGTGCCAATTTCTGTAATTCTTGTAACTGTTGTTGTTTCTGTTGTTCCATTTGCGAAAGAATCGGGCTAAAGTCCATGCTGTTTTCTTCCTCAGCATTAGTAACTGTCTGCCCTTGTCGCCGTAGTAGGATATTTTGGTGTTGCTTAATCATCTGTTGCCGCATTAACAGATTGCGTCTTTGTCCCACCAAAGTTTCGTTCAGCATCTGATAAAGGTCTTGTTCATCTGCAAGGTCTGTTTGCAAATTGACTAAATCCTGACCAGATGCTTGATTAAGCTTACTTTGCAGTTCTTCTATGGTTTCTTGTTTATATTTAAGTTCTTGTTCTTGATCATGAACAAAGCTAGAGTCTATTTCTAACTTTTCTAATAAATCTTGTATTGTCCTTTGCAGTTCACCTAGAGAAATATTTTCTAGAGCCTGCACATCAATTTTTTGACCAGGAAATGTGCAACCAGAAGTTGCCGCTAAAGAGTAAAGTTGTTGGTATAACTCATCTTGAGATTGCAACTGCTGTTTAATTATGTGAATGTGTTCTTGCTTACTGGCAAGAGTAGACGTATTTACTTTAAATTGGGCGGTTTGTTGCTCTAGAGTATTTTGAGCTTGTTCCCATGCGTTTTGGCGATCGCTATAAGTTTGCTCTAGTTGCTCAACTTCTTGTTGCTGTTGATCCGCTATGGTTTTTTCTTGTGTAAATTTTTCCCAATGGGGGGTGAGAGTAGCTTGTTGCTTTTCGACTAGTTCAAAAGCTATGTGGAGATGCTCACGCAGTGTTTCTATCGGAGCAACACGACTAGACAACCGATCAAGTAACTCGCTCATCTTGCGACCTTGCGCTTCGTCTAATACTCCTCCTTCTTGGAGACGCTCCTCTAAGCGATGCTGCTCACCCCGTAGATGCTCCCAAGCACCTTCTAATTCTTCTCGATTGCGCTCAATTTCTGCTTGTAACTGTTCAATTTGTGCGCGGGATGTCTCCACTTCCTGTTGTTGTGATTCTAAGCCTTGAAATTCCTCTTCCATGTTTTGCAACTGTTCTAATCGCACTTCCATGTCCATTTCACGGCGATTTAACTCTTGCGCCTGAAATGTCAGCGATTCCTTCCATTGATCGATTTCGTCTTCCTTAAGCTTATATTTTTCTAGTTGACGAGAAAAATTTTGCAAAATATTAACGAGAGGCCTACCAGCCTCTTGAATTCTCTGCACTTGGCGATTTGGAGTCACTTCTACCAGCACTAATGCGCCATCATTTAATTTGCTAGCTTCTTCCGCAGCTATGACTTCTTCCGACACAGGACTCCAATTCTGGTCGGTTCGCTGACAAGCTAGCAGTTTCAGTTCGGTTTTGGAACTACCACCCAGTAAGCCGCCTTTCTGCTTTTGTACTTCTGCTAAATACAGCACACCGCTAGTCCTCTTGGTACTTCTTGTATTTGTTAGAAAATATACCTTATATAATTCTGCTAACTTGTCTTATTCACCTAAAATTGGGAAAAACAAAACAAACAAAACTATTTATAGACGCTGAATTTTGCGTCCTGATATTTTATAGAAGCGATTTAGTCGCGTTTTTATATTCTGTACTGATGACAGTTACGATGACTTCCGTGTTATCACTAACTTTGTCAAAGACTATTAAGAAAATTTACGGTTTATAGCTGAATGGATTCCCTGATCAAAACTAGTACAACAAGGTGAAAGAAATAACTTTATTTATCGGCTAATATTAACTGCATCAAGAGGAGCTACTTAGAACTAAATGCAGGGAAATTTACAGGAAATTGATATTCGCAGCATCCTGCAATTAATTGAACTAGGACAGCGGACTGGGCAACTTTTAATAGAAAGTTACAGTTTTCACTATCAGGGTAAAGTATCTAAAGAATGTGAACACAAAGCTTGGTACATCTTTTTCCACAATGGTCAAATTATTTATTGCCAAGAAGGGAATAATAATTTGTCACGAATTAACGATTACTTACGTCACCATCGTGGGGAATTATCCCTAGATGAACAGCAAATAGACTTGTTAAGTGTAGAAAATGCTTCAGAATATGGCTACCTTTGGATGCTTCTAGAGAAAAATATTGTCAACCCTGAAAAAGCACGCGTTCTCATCTATCGCTTGGTTTGTGAGACACTGTTTGACTTGCTGAGTTTACAAAGGGGTCGTTTTATTTTTTATCAGGATACAGCACTAGCACCACGATTAACTAGCTGGGAGATTGCGCCTTTAATGGCTAAAATTACCCAACAATTACAAGAGTGGAAGCAGCTGTATCCATACATTCAATCTCCAGAACAATTACCGATACTCGCCCAAACAGTTCATTTACACTCCTCACTACCAACAACTACAGTTAATAAACTCAAGCAATGGGCAGATGGTCAAACATCCCTACGTCAACTCAGTCGTTATCTCGATCGCGATATTTTGACGCTTGCCAAGACAATATATCCATATATACAGCAGGGTTGGCTCAAACTAACATATCCAAAAACTACAAACTCCCAGGCGCAAGTGAGCCATAAACAAAAGATGAAGATATTATGTATTGACCAAAGCAAGACCACTGGGGAGATTGTAGAGTCTATTTTGCAGCCACAAGGATACGCAGCAATACCGGAGGTAATTACCCTAACTAGTTCCTTAGAAGCAATCAGTCTCATTTTTCAACTCCAGCCAAATCTAGTTTTATGTGAAATGGCTATGCCGGAATTAAATGGTTATGAGATGTGCGCGATGCTGCGACAATCCCAAGCATTTCGGTATATACCGATGATTATGATGACTAGTAAAGATAAATTTATAGATCAAGTTAAGGTGAAAATGATCGGGGCAACAGATTTGTTAAGAAAACCTTTTAATGATGCAGAATTACTCATGCTGATCCAGAAATACATCAATATCTGATCTGGTGTAGCGAAATAAACTCAATACAATACTTGCTGATCCCATAGACGATGGGGTAAAAGATGTTATCACAGAATCAACCAACTCTCAGACTAAAGTTATTATCCAGTAAACTTCGTAAAATTTTAGACTTAATTTATACACTAATTATTTGCGGGGAGATCAGGGAATGTTCCAGAGAGGAACGTCTACACCAGGAGGTAGATAGCCATTTATGAGTACAGTTCTGATTGTGGAAGACAGTCTTGCACAAAGGGAGATGATTACAGACCTCCTGAAAGCCAGTGGTTTAACAGTCACCCATGCCACTGACGGACTAGAAGCATTAGAGGCAATTCAAACTGAACCCCCTGACTTGGTGGTTTTGGATATTGTCATGCCCCGAATGAATGGCTACGAAGTTTGCCGTCGATTAAAGTCCGACCCCAAAACCCAAAATGTTCCCGTCGTCATGTGTTCTTCTAAAGGTGAAGAATTTGACCGCTACTGGGGCATGAAACAAGGGGCGGATGCTTACATAGCTAAACCGTTTCAACCAACCGAGTTGGTGGGAACAGTCAAACAACTGCTGCGAGGATAAGGATGAATACAACATGGTTAGCAAACCGGACTTTTTAAATGGCAGTGGTCAAGATCACTTTCGTCCTGAATTACAAGTAGAAAGTCCTGAAGGTGAGTTACATTTGCGGTTTTACATTCCTTCGCATCAGGAGTTTGCACTACCCGCAACTGGTATCCGAGAAGTGATGGAACTAAGTCCTGACAGAATCACCCCGATTCCTAATGCTTCTCCTTTACTTTTGGGTACTCTAAATCTACGAGGTCGAGTAATTTGGGTAGCTGATTTAGGTCAGTTTCTAGGGGAAGTAACTCCGTTAAACACAGATAAAGCAGAGATTCCGGTAATTGCGGTGCAAGAACAGGACACTATTGTCGGTTTAGCTGTAGATGCAATCGGTGGTATGGATTGGCTAGATGTACAAAATCTGATGCCACCTACCAACATACCGGATACCATGACTCCCTTTTTGCGTGGAGAGTGGTTATTAGAACCTAAAAATAATCAGTGTCTAAGACTACTTGATCAAATGGCAATTTTGCGGAGTGCGCGGTGGGCAGGATGAAATTGGGAGGGAGGAAATGGCAGCAAGTATAGAAGATTACCTTGAAACATATCAACAGGCTTATACAGCCTACGCGCAACAAAATTATGAAGTTGCCGCTACTTTAGTTGATAAGGTGGTGCAAAATGTCCCAGATGACCCTAACTCCCATTTATTGCGGGGTCACATCTACTATGTTTTGCAGCAATACGATATAGCCGAAGTAGAATATCAAAAAGTTTTGCAGTTGACTGATGACTTAGAACTTATTAGTGCCGCGCACAAGAGTTTAGAAAATATCAGCCAATATCAAAAGCTTATAGCAGAGCAAGTTGAGCATCAAGAAGCAATTGATCTGACAAGTACATCTGATTTACTAGAACTTGAGACATCAGAATTAGAAGATTTAGGAACAGTAGATAACTTTGATATCAATAGCTTTGATTTGGATGACTTGGAAACGAACCAAGCAATGGTCAATACAGCAGAAATTGCGTTGGATAATCCATTTGAAATTCCCACAGATAGTTTTTCATTGTTACCAGCGTCAGAATCTACACTACCTTTGAGTGATGATCCTTTTGCCCTGAATGAGCAATCAAGTGAGCAAGGATTAAATACTACCGATAAAGAAGATTCTGGAGAATTAGATTTACCTGTTTTCTGGGAAGAAGATTCCTCAGAAGATAGCTTTGAACAGCTACAAATTGAGTCTAATTTTTTAGACATTGGTACAGATTCCCAAATTGATAATGACAATAGTATTGATTCACCATTTGGGAAATTTGAGACACCAAACAACCTAAATGGACAATATACGGCTGCTGAATTCCTCCAAAATGAGGAGGCGGAAGCAGCAAATCATTTAGATTTAGAATTGAGCAGTAAGAGCCAATTAATCGAGGATTTAGCATCGGGTAAGGAGGAAATAAATAATAGCTCCATACCATCGGATACTCCTCTAAGTAGTGATGAAAATTATAGCTCTCAAGCTGAATCAAGTAACTGGTTACAAACAATAGCTGAACAAGAGGAATTATTAGATGCTCCTTCCGAAGTTAATGGCAATTTTACTTTAGCAGAAAAGCCGTATCCAGAGGTATCTAAACAAGAGATTCAAAGCTTTGATGTCGATGAAAATTTCGATTTTGAAGCATTTGAATCAGCTTTTGGTTCAGAAAGTATGACGGATGATGAGGATACAAATAGCATCCTCAATAAAGACAATTCCAAGAGTAATATAGAATTTCTAGACGACTTTGATGAGTTTGATGATTTAGGAAATATTCCTGGGTTTGACTTATCAGATGCAGATTCTAGCTTTAGTGATGTGATGCTTTCCAGTTCCACAGAAATTGGTAGCATTCCCCAGAATAAAGTTGTAGAACCTAGCAGCAATGCTAGTAGTGACGATCGCGATGAAGAACTATTTAGCATCACTGGTTCTCAAGAGTCAGTACCAATCTTTACCCAAACAGATGTTGCCACAGTAGAACCTCAAGTCAACGTCGAACAAGGTTGGTTAGCCCCATTAGAAAACGCTAACCTAGACACAAAACCTTGGTTAGTAGCTGGAACTGTGGGTATTTTCTCGGCTTTGGTAGTAGCAACAGTCAGCTTTACATCCACCAGCTTTTCTCCACCCCAGCAACGGGAAACAGTGCGGAATACTGGTTGGGCAATGTCCCTAGCAGCAGGGATTACAGGTTTTGCTACAGCTGCATTTATGGGTACTTTGACCCTCAAACAAGTTCGTCGCACTACCAAGGATTTGCAAGCGCAATTTGATGCTGTGCGACAGGGCAATTTGAATGTGCAAGCTACGGTATATTCTGAGGATGAACTGGGGCAATTATCAGCTGGCTTCAACGAAATGGCGCGGGTAATTTTTACTACCACCCATGAAGCCCAACGCAAAGCTGATGAACAAGAAGAAGCCAAAGAAAACCTGCAACGCCAAGTAATTCGTCTCTTGGACGATGTGGAAGGGGCAGCGAGAGGAGATTTAACCGTACAGGCAGAAGTGACAGCCGATGTATTGGGAGCAGTTGCTGATGCCTTTAACCTGACAATCCAAAACCTGCGGGATATCGTACAACAGGTGACAGTCGCGGCTAAAGAAGTGACAAAAGGTGCAACTAACTCCGAAACCTTTGCTACAGCACTGTCTAGCGATGCTTTGCGCCAAGCCGAAGAGTTGGCTGTCACCTTAAATTCTGTGCAGGTGATGACTGACTCAATTCAACGGGTGGCAGAAGCAGCACGGGAAGCAGAAGCTGTAGCCCGTGATGCTAGTGCGATCGCTCTCAAAGGTGGTGAAGCAGTAGAAAACACCGTGGCGGGGATTTTAGAAATTCGGGAAACTGTCGCCGAAACTACCCGCAAGGTGAAACGACTAGCAGAATCTTCCCAGGAAATTTCTAAGATTGTGGCGTTAATTTCTCAGATTGCCTCCCGTACTAACTTACTAGCACTTAACGCCAGTATTGAAGCAGCACGGGCAGGAGAAGCTGGACGCGGATTTGCAATTGTGGCAGATGAAGTCCGGCAGTTGGCAGATAAATCAGCCAAATCCTTAAAAGAAATTGAGCAAATCGTCATGCAAATCCAAAGCGAAACCGGCTCAGTTATGACCGCAATGGAAGAAGGTACACAACAGGTAATTAAAGGCACAAAACTGGCAGAAGAAGCCAAGCGATCGCTTGAAAATATCATCCAAGTGGCAAATCGCATTGATAGCCTAGTGCGCTCAATTACCAGCGATACCGTAGAACAAACGGAAACCTCCCGCGCCGTCGCTCACGTAATGCAATCTGTAGAACTCACAGCCCAAGAAACGTCCCAAGAAGCACAACGAGTTTCCGGCGCACTGCAAAACTTAGTCGGTGTGTCCCGCGACTTGATTTCTTCCGTAGAACGTTTCCGCGTGGAAACTATGGAAACAAGGTAATTAGTCAATAGTCCCAAGTCCCAAGTCCAAAGTTTACATAATTGGCTAATGACTAATGACTGATGACTGATGACTGATAACTCATGACTATTGACTATTGACTAAAAAACTATGCTGCCGGAACAACAACAGAGGATATTAGGTTACTTTATTGAAGAAGCTAGAGACCACCTCAACACTATTGAGCAAGGGTTACTCAATCTTCAAAGTACCTTGAACGACCCGGAACTGATTAACGAAGTTTTTCGGGCGGCTCACTCCATTAAAGGTGGTGCAGCAATGCTAGGACTGACTAGCATTCAGCATACCTCCCATCGTCTGGAAGATTGTTTCAAAGTTCTTAAAGAGAATCCAATTCAGGTTGACCAAAAACTAGAGTCTTTATTTCTGGGAGTGTCTGATACCCTCAAAGCACTTTTAGAGCAGTTAAGCGCACCCTTTGGTTTATCAGAAGAAACGGCTAATACCTTGATGTCAGAGACAGAGCCTGTATTTCAATGGCTAAATCAGCATCTGGAACTATTAGTGCAACAAGGTGGTAATGGCACGGTAGAAACATCTACTTTCGGCCAACCAATGTCAACAGACAGTGTAACAACACTCACAGAAATATTTTTCCGGCAGGATGTACCGACTCCCACAGAAAACACGGCAAAATATCAAGAAGCTAGTACACCAGTCACAACAACAGCAAACAATCATTGGGGTGAGTTTCAAACCCACGTGCTACAAACACTGCGGGAAATGTTGCAACTGTTTAAGCAGAAAGCAACACCAGAATCTCGTCAAAATCTTCAACAATGCTGTAACCAGTTAGTCAAACTAGGTCAAACTTGGAATTTGCCTAATTGGTGTAATTTGAGTAAAGCCGCAGCTACCGCTATTGGTAATTCTGAAAATAGCTATCTCACTTTAGCTAAGATTGTCATCACTGAAATTAAAAAAGCTCAAGAGTTAGTGCTGCAAGGCAGAGAACTTGAGATCACAATTAGCCAGCAATTAGAATCTCTTTGGGGTTTTCCAGAAACTGCATTGCTCGAAGTATCTCAAGATTTACTAGGCGATGTACCATCTGCGGTGACACAATCATTAACTGCACCAGCATCTAGCAAATCTTACGACAATATTCATGAAGTATTGTCTGCAAAAACTGGAGAATTGCCAACAGATAGCATAACTAGTTTAAATGATGTCTCTGAGCAACTTGATCTCCAGACAGATACTCAAGTAACTACAGAAAAAACTGCGGCTGAACACGACATTAACACTAATCTGTTCTTGGAAAGTCAAGAGCGTCCATTTGTTCATGCTGCAAACATAGACAATCATGGGCCAGAGGTAGGATTAGCTGAGTTAAATACCTTGGCTGATTTATTTGAAGGTGAAACACAAGAACTAGATGAAACTTGGCAGCACGAGGAAATTATAGAAAATCGAGATAATAGTGAAATAGAAGTAGAAATCAACGAAACTATTATTCAAGACATTGATAGCGATTTAGCAGATTTTCTGTCATTTGATGGCGATGCTAATCAGTCTCCAACTAGTACAGATAAAATAGAGAGTTTAGGTTTGTTATTTGGTGATAGTCTCACAGATAACGAGAAATCACCAGAGAATGTTAATAATACTAATGAAATAATCCAAGAAAATCTACATACTACTGAAATACAGGAATTCCCTGATATTTTAGAAGAGTTCTTGAACATAACGGATGATCAAAATACGTTTTCAACTAGCGCAATAAATCAACTAGAAAATGAACCTGCTAGTAGTTTTGCAGAAATCAACAAATCATCAAATAGTTTCGATGATTTATTCCTAGAGCAAGATTTAAATACAAATACCTTAGAGGAAGTTAAACTTCATCAGCATTCTGTAAAAAATCTAAATGGTTTAACAGAAGATTTAAGGTTAAATAATCTATTTGAGGATTTAGATGAAAATCCCCAAGTATCTACAGGTGAACTAGAAAGTAGTAATTTATTTGATGAACAGCCTATAACTGTTTTTGAGTTTGTCGCCCCTGAAGAAAATTTGGGTGAATTTTGTAACCAAGAAACGCCAGTAAAAACAGATGAATTATTAGATTCTGCGGTTGAAAATGATATAGCGAAAGAGTTACAGGAAAGTTTATTGGCTGCGGCGGAGTCTGGTGAAATTTTCCGCAATAGTGAAGAGTCTATAACTTCTGGGTTAGAAAATTTTGATTTGGAAGACTTGAATACAACTTTTTTCCAGTCAGAAGAGGAGTTAGATTTAATATTAGAATCAGATACTGATGAGAATTTGTTTGCAGAGTTAGCAAGCAATGACTCTATCACTACTCCTAGTGTGGGCGATCGCAAAATTTATGCCGCAGAAATACAAGAATTATCACAAACCCCAGAAACTTTAGATTTTATACCGGAATTTACTAATCAGCTACCAGAAACATCGTCTGTGGATGCTCAACTATCATTTGCAGCATTCGCCGTTGATTTATTCAATGACAACGACGAAAACGATGCTGAAAAATTATTGGGAAATACAGATAATACGGATGATGATTTGTTTGCTTCAACAACTAATTTAAGTTTATCAGAGGAAGAAAATTTAGAAGTTTCAGCTAACATTTCTATGGGTGTAGAAGGAGATGGCGAGCTTTTAGATACTGATGAACATAGTGAATTTAGTTTGACTGATAATTTACTAGCAATAACAAATGAGCTACCAACAACTAATCTGGAAGAATGGGCTATTCCAATCAGTCAATTAACAGATATTGTCATCGAAGATGTCACTAGTAATGATAGTAAAATTTTAGATGCAGCAGGTGAAGAAACTAGCGAATTAGACTTTGCTGAATATTTACTGGTGACAACCGATAGT